>JBDSHM010000555.1:0-3665 GCA_039918495.1 Sulfuriferula sp.
AAGGTACGTTCGATGAACGGCACCACGGTACCGATATTGAGTGCCAGCACGACGCCCGAGACCAATCCCATGGCGGTGCCGATCAAACCGATGATCGCGCCCTGCACCATGAAAATTTTCATGATGCTGCCCGGCGATGCGCCCAGCGTGCGCAGGATGGCGATGTCGGGCTGTTTATCGGTGACAACCATGACCAGCGTGGACACAATGTTGAACGCCGCAACAGCAACGATCAGCAGCAGGATGATGAACATCACGCGTTTTTCCATCTGCACCGCACTGAAGAAACTGGTGTGGGACTGCGTCCAGTCGCGAATTGAGTAGTCGCCATTCAATAGGGTGGAGAGCTTTCTGGCCACTTGCGGCGCCCGGTCCAGATCGTCTATTTTGAGACGCAAACCGGAAACATGGTCGCCGGTGCGGAATAGCGTCTGCGCGTCCTGCAGATTGATCAGTGCTAGGCCGGAGTCGTATTCATACATGCCGATCTGGAAAATGCCGACGACCTTGAACTGTTTCAGGCGCGGGATCATACCCGCCGGGGTGATCTGACCCTGCGGGGTAATCACGGTCACCTTATCGCCCAGTTGTGCACCCAGCAGGCGCGCCAGATCGGCGCCCAATACAATCCCCCATTCGCCCGGACGCAGGGCGGAGAGGCTGCCCACGCGCATCTTGTGGCCGATATCGGTCACGCTGTCTTCCTGATCCGGCAGAATGCCGCGCACCACCGCGCCCTGCACCGCCTGATCGTAGGCCAGCAAGCCCTGCCCCATCACATAGGGCGCAGTGGCTTTCACTTCCGGTTCTTTGCGGCTTTCGGCGGCAACCTTTTGCCAGTCGCCCAGAGTATTGTCGAAACCGCTGATCTCGATATGCGCTACCACGCCCAGAATGCGGCTGCGCAGTTCACCCTGAAAACCGTTCATCACCGACAGCACGACGATCAGCGCCGCCACCCCCAGCGCAATGCCCAGCATGGAAATCAGCGAAATGAAGGAAATGAAATGATTGCGACGCTTGGCGCGGGTATAGCGCAAGCCGATGTAGAGTTCGTATGGGCGCACTGGAGATTTGAGTTGAATTTGCTGCCAGCAGTTTGCCACAGGCGCACGTCAACCGCCAGAAAATCGCACATGTTGTGAATGGCGATGGGTCCGAATGATAAACTGCAGCGATGATCATCACCCTGCTTATTCCCGATTTGATCCCGCCGCCCGACATGCGCGATGCCGCTTTGGACAAACTTGCCCTGCCCGCCCTGCAAACTCTGCTGGCACGCGCCGACCAAACCACTGTAGCGACAGAAGGCGGGCTGGATGGCTGGCTGTGCCGGACTTTCGGTGTGGACAAACAGCAGGATTGGCCGATCGCGCCTGCCACCCTGCAGGCTGACGGCGGCAGCCCGGGCAACGATTACTGGCTGCGTGCCGATCCTGTCCACCTGCGCGCCACCCGCGACAAACTCATGCTGGTGGACAGCGGCGCATTCCAGATTAATCAGACTGAAGCCGAAACCTACGCCCAGGCATTCAATGCACATTTCAGTGAAGAAGGTTTCACGCTCTACCCGCTGCGCCCGGATCGCTGGTACCTTAAGCTGGATCAGCCGCCCCGCCTCACCACCCAGCCTCTCACTGCGGTGACCGGCAAGCATGTCGACCCTTACTTGCCGCAAGGCGCCGATGGTCTCAAATGGCATCGTCTGTACAATGAAATCCAGATGCTGTTTTTCGGGCTGCCGCTGAACGACGCGCGTGAAGCGCGTGGCGAGTTGACGGTAAACAGCATCTGGTTATGGGGCGGCGGTACGCTTCCTAAAATCGCGTCGGCAAGCACGACTGTATTGGCGAACGACACCACTGCCCGTGCAATCGCCTTTGCCGCAGCCTGCCCCAACGATGCAGTGCCTCAGGATGCCGGCGCCTTGACCGACAGCACTGACGACACCCTGATACTGGTGGAACATTTGCGTGGCGCAGCGCAATACGGCGACATCATTGGCTGGCGCGAAGGCATGCAGCAACTGGAAAAAGACTGGCTTGCAACGCTGTTGAAGATGCTGAAATCCGGCAAACTGACCGCACTGCGCATCGTCGCGCCGGGCATCACTGAAACCGTCGAATGGCGAGTAACACGAAGCGGTCTGCTGAAATTCTGGAAACGTGCCAGCTTGGCCGGCTTACTACAATGAATACTTTTTCTTATCCAGCAACGACGGAATCCGTCTGTTACACGCGCAATCATGAAAATACCTAAAAGACTTGAACCACTGATTGAAGACGGCCTGATCGATGGCGTTATCCGCCAGCTGATGAGTGGCAAGGAGGCGATGGTCTTCGTCGTACAATGCGGCGATGAAGTGCGCTGCGCCAAGGTATACAAGGAAGCCAACAAACGCAGTTTCCGTCAGGCGGTGGATTACACCGAAAACCGCAAAACCAAAAACAGCAGGCAGGCGCGCGCCATGGCAAAAGGCACACGTTATGGCCGCAAGGCTCAGGAAGAAGCTTGGCAAAACGCTGAAGTCGATGCCTTGTATCGCCTTGCCGGTGCAGGCGTGCGTGTTCCCAAGCCGTACAACTTCCACGAAGGCGTGTTGCTGATGGAACTGGTGACCGACGCGCAGGGCGACGCCGCTCCCCGGCTCAACGACGTGGAATTCACCGCAGAACAGGCCATCGCCCACCATCATGCATTGATGATGGAGGTAGTGCGCATGCTGTGCGCCGGCATCATCCATGGTGACTTGTCCGAATACAACATCCTGATCGGTGCGGATGGCCCGGTCATTATCGACTTGCCCCAGGCTGTGGATGCCGCAGGCAACAACCACGCCAGCAGCATGCTGGAACGCGATGTCGGCAATCTGACCGCCTATTTCGGCCGCTTCGCACCCACGTTGCTCAATACCGATTACGGCAAGGAAATCTGGGCACTGTTCGAGCACGGCGAGTTACACACCGAGGTTGTTCTCACCGGCCAATTCGAACGCAGTACCGAAGCCGTCGATCTGGATAGCGTAATGCGGGAAATCGACGATGCGCGGGCTGAAGATGCGGCACGGCGATTGAGGCAACTGGCTGCGGATTAATTCGGGTTTTTAATATGGTACAACCTTACGGGATGCGACAAGAGCGCGTGGACATCGAACGCGTATACCCGGCCCATATGTTCTGTTTAACGCCTTTAATGCAATGTACTCATCCCTGCCAAAGGGAATGTCTTTTGACTGCGTCAGAATTATCTTGCATGAATCTGTTGTAGAGACTTCCCGCATCAGCCTACAATCAAACCAGGCAGCAAAATCCACTCCAGAGGTGCGTGTGTCGGAAGTCAAACCCAGTTCAAAAGACGTCTATAAAAAGCTGCGCGAAAGCATACTCAATTTCGAGCTTTATCCGGGCACACGGGTAACCGAATCCGAGCTGGCTGCTCAATATGGCGTCAGCCGCACCCCGATCCGGGGCGCCTTGCAGCGACTTGAGACAGAGGGTTATTTACGCATTCTGCCAAAGCAGGGATGTTTTATCCGCAACCTCGATATCGCCGAACTCGCACATTACTATCAAGTGCGTATCACGCTGGAAATGCTGGCTCTACAATTAGCTGCCGAATTCATGCCGACAGCCGATCTGGAAAATCTGGCGCAGTCCTGGGACCCG
>JBDSHM010000556.1:0-8067 GCA_039918495.1 Sulfuriferula sp.
ACTCGCAGCTTCGATGTCGTTAGCGCTGTTTCAGTGGAGCTTTTTTGCGGCGCTGGCGACAGCGGGGATTGTTGTCACGAACATTGTAACCGCAGCGACCGCGCCCTTGGTTGCGAGCACCCTCTCAATGATCGTACATCGCCATTTCCCAAAGGCGGCATGGGGGTATGCACTTGGCTTGAGCATAATGGGACTTGGACTGATTCTGTTGAATTTCACGCTAGCCATCGTGGAAGGCGTGTTTTTCTCAACTTTGAGCGGCATTGCTTATATGGTTTTTACCTACTCGACAGCACGTATGGAACATATTGGGCAAGAACGCTGGTTGGACAGACTTGCGCCCACAGCGGTGTCACTGATGTTTGCAGCGGTGGTATTACTACCGGTTGCCTGGTCTGACATGGGGACATTTTTATCATTACGCGGCGTACTGGTGGCGAGTTACCTTGGGTTGGTAGCGACAGCTCTGGCCTATGGCTGCTATAGCATCGGACTTGGCAGCGTTACACAAACAACGGCACTTGCGCTGCAGTTGTTACAACCCATCGTGGCGATGGCACTGGGCTTTTTTGTTTTACACGAACGCGTCAAAACCTCGGTAGCAGTCAGTCTTCTACTGTTTTCAGCGTCAGCGATATTGCTGATCGCCAACCAGTCATCCAAACAGCGCCCTCGCGTCACGATTTACCCATCTCAAGGAGAACCCCCATGACATGCCAACCTCGCCGTGCCCTGATTGTCATTGATGTCCAGAATGAATATGTAACCGGCAATTTACCGATTGAATTTCCCGATATCCACTTGTCTCTCTCAAATATCGGGCAGGCCATGGACGCAGCGGAAAGAACGGGCATCCCCATCATTGTCGTGCAGCAATATGCGCCCGCTGAATCACCCATTTTTGCAATAGGAAGTGATGGTTGGGAGTTGCACGATGTGGTGCGTTCACGTAGATGGAGCCATCATATCGAAAAAAAATTGCCCAGCGCATTTGCGGGGACTGACCTCACCGAATGGCTAAGCGCGCATCAAATCGACACCCTGGCTGTTGCCGGTTACATGACGCATCACTGTGATGATTCAACTATTCGTCATGCGTTTCATGCCGGCATCGCGGTAGAATTTTTAGCAGATGCGGCGGGTGCGCTGCCCTATCTCAATCAGGCGGGATCCGCCAGTGCGGAAGAGATTCACCGCACATTCACTGTTGTTATGCAGAGTCGCTTCGCTGCGGTGATGACGACGCAGGAATGGATTGATCTGTTGCGCATCAATGGCACGGTCGAGCGCGACAATATATTTGGATCAAACCTTGCTGCTCGTAGTGAAAATAAGGCGGAAGTGTTAAGTTTGCCTTAAGTTGCCCGGTCCAGAATGAAGTCTCGGTAAGGCAATTTCGCCTCGCCGCATTGACTGAATCAGGAGCACTATCATGAGTAACTTAAAAACAGTTCGCAGACCTTACTTCGTTCCAGCGCTATTGGCCGCAGTACTATTGGGTGGCGTCGTTTCTGCCCAGGCTTATACGGGTGAAAAGCTGGCGCACAATGCCAAAATCACCATGGCTGAAGCACGCGCGACGGCGCTCAAGGCACACCCGGGAAAAATCACCGATGCAGAACTTGAAAAAGAAAATGGCGGTAGTGGTTTGCGTTATTCTTTCGATATTCGTCACGGCAAGGTGACACAGGAGGTGGGAGTGGACGCACAAACCGGCAAGGTATTGGAAAACTCGCCCGAAGGCGCTCACCCCGATTAATCGGAAATCACGATGCGGATACTGCTGGTAGAAGACGACCCGATGATCGGCGAGAGCGTGCAGGAAGGTCTGCAAAGCGAGCATTACGCCGTGGATTGGGCGCGCGATGGTCGCAGTGCAGAATTGGCGCTAAGCACGCAAGCATACGATCTGGTATTGCTGGATCTGGGCTTACCCAAAAAGCAGGGGCTGGAAGTGCTGGCGGATTATCGCAAGCAGGGTGGCGACGCGCCGGTGCTGATCCTGACCGCGCGCGACGCCACACCGGATCGGGTCAAGGGATTGGATGCAGGCGCGGACGATTATCTGGTCAAACCATTCGACCTGGATGAGTTGTTCGCGCGCGCGCGTGCGCTGTTGCGCCGTCACGCCGGGCGCGCCCAGCCCGGTATTTGTCACGCCGGATTGACCCTCGATCCGGCCAGTCATGAGGCCAGTTTTCAGGGTCAGTCGCTGACCTTGTCTGCGCGCGAATTTGCGTTATTGCAGGCGCTGCTCGACCCACCCGGTCGGGTATTGTCGTTGGCCCAACTGGAAGAAAAGCTCTACGGCTGGAATGAGGAAATCGAAAGCAATGCGGTTGAGGTATACATCCACCGGCTGCGCAAAAAACTGGGTGCCGACTTTATCCGCAACGTGCGCGGCGTCGGCTACAAAGTGACGAGTTCGACATGAGACCACTGCGCGAGCAGCTGCTGATCTGGCTGTTGGGCGGGATGTTGGTCAGCACTTTGCTGGCGGGTGCGGTGCTGTATCTGCAGGTACACGCGGAGGCCGATGAGTTGTTCGATTATCAGCTCAAGCAGATGGCCGCTACGCTGCCTGCCCAGCTGACTTTGCCTGCGCCCCCGTTGTGGGGCCCCGATCCGGATGAAGACCAGGACATCGTAATGCAGGTATGGGATCGCAATGGGCAACCGCTGTATGTTTCCAATCGTGCACTGGCTTTGCCGCAGGCGCAGTCCAGCGGGTTTCATACCGTGACGGCTAAAGATGAACGCTGGCGCGTATACACTGCCATGCGGCATGGTCATCTCATTCAGGTTGCGCAGCCGACCTCGGTGCGACAGGAACTGGCCGCCGGGCTGGCTGCACGCTCGCTGTTGCCGTTTGCTGTTTTGATCCCGGCACTGGCGCTGCTCATATGGGTGGCGGTGGGGCGCAGCCTGGCGCCGTTGCAACGCCTGGCCGATGCGTTACGGCGACGTACGCCCGATGCCATGCAGGCGCTGCCAAACGACGATCTACCGCCGGAAATACGTCCTTTGATAGACGCCTTGAATAGCCTGCTGGAACGCCTTGAGAAGGCGCTCGCCACGCAGCGCGCATTTGTTGCCGATGCAGCGCATGAGCTGCGCACGCCACTCGCAGCATTGAAGCTTCAGCTGCAATTGGCTGAACGTGCGGACACGCCGGCTGCGCGCTCGGCAGCCATTGCCAAGCTGCACGAACGTCTGGATCGCGCCACCCATCTGGTTACGCAGCTGCTGACGCTGGCGCGTCAGGAACCGCGTATGGCGCCGCGCAATTTCGCTGCGGTCAATCTGGCTGCGCTTGCCCGGCATGTAGTTGCCGATCGCAGCCCATTGGCTGAGCGCCGTAACATTGATCTGGGCGTCATCGCTGATGCAGGCGAAGAAAATGTGCAGGGAGACGATGACAGTCTGCGCATCCTGTTGGGTAATCTGGTGGACAACGCCATTCGTTACACGCCATCTGGTGGCCGGGTGGATGTGGATGTACAGCGCAGGAACCGTCAAATCGTGCTGAGTGTGCTGGATAACGGACCGGGAATCCCGATCGAAGAACACGAACGTGTGTTCGACCGTTTTTACCGGCGTGAGGGGAGTGGTGTTGCCGGTAGCGGCTTGGGGCTGGCGATAGTGCAAAATATTGCCGAGCAGCATGGCGCCGAGATCGCGCTGTTGGATAATTCCGCAGGCCCCGGATTGCGGATCGAGGTACGCTTCGCAGGATAAAATAGCGCACCGTCCACATCCTTGCAGAATAATTCATGCATCTCTGGTTTGATATTTCCTTCCACGGCTATGGCCACTTATCGCAGGCTGCCGAGGTCATCAATGCGTATGCGATAGATCACCCCGATCTGCGCCTCACGGTGAAATGCGCCGCGCCGCGTGAAGTGATTGCGCGTCGCATATGCATGCCATTTACGCATATTCAGCTTGCCAGCGATGTCACCATGGCAATGAACAGTGCATTGGAAGTGGATACGGCAGCCAGCGCACGCGGCTATCTGGCATTCCATCGCGACTGGGACCGGCATGTGGCCGAATACATGACCTTATTGCGCGATGCTGCTCCCGATATGGTCCTTGCCAACATTGCTTATTTGCCGCTGGCGGCCGCCCGTCATGCGGGTATCCCTGCCGTGGGATTGTGTTCTCTCAACTGGGCCGATATATACGCGCATTACTGCGGGACGCGCCCGGAAGCGGCAGGAATCCTGGATGTAATGCGAGCCGCCTACACCGGCGCGGAGCGTTTTATCCGCCTCGAACCCGCCATGCCCATGAGCGATTTGCCCAATCGTATCGCCGTTGCACCGGTGGTCCGGCGCGGTCAATCCGATCGCGCACGTATTAATAGCCGGTTGGGGCTGCATGCCGACCAGCGTGTTGTGCTGGTCAATATGGGCGGTATGCATTTCAGACCGCCGATGGAAACCTGGCCGCGTCTGCCCGGCGTTGTATGGCTAGTGCAGCAGAACTGGGATGTGCAACATGCTGATGCATATCCTTTCGAGCCACTGGAAATGGGTTTTATCGACTTGCTGGCCTCGTGCGATGCGGTGCTGGGCAAGCCAGGCTACGGGCTATTTACCGAAGCGGCGGTGAATGCCGTGCCACTGCTCTATCTGAGACGTGTGGACTGGCCGGAAGAAGTTTATTTGATCGACTGGCTACAGCAATATGGTCGGTGTCGGGAAGTGTCGCAAACGGATTTACAGCGCGGAGAGTTGTTTGATGCGCTGCAAAGTGTCTGGGCGCAAGCCGATAAGCCGCCGGTGCAGGCGGACGGCGCACAACAGGTTGCCAAAATACTGGATGCGCTGCTAGGTTGTTAACATTATGAATAAAACGCAGCACCGGTTTGAATGCACGATCACATTTTCGGTGTGCGAGTAAAATCATTTATCTTGGCTGCGGTTCAGCCACAAAAATTTCTACGCGACGGTTTCGACCGCGCCCAGCTTCAGTGCTATTTGAAGCAACCGGTTCATGTGAACCGCGCCCATCAATGGTAAAGCGGCTGGATGCGACGCCTCTTGTAGTCAGATAGTCACGGGTACGAGCGGCGCGCTCAACGGACAGCGGGCCATTGATTGAGTCACTACCGGTACTGTCGGTGTGACCAACGATAGTGATCACCGTAGATGGATTCTCATTCAGGCTGGCAGCAAATTTATCCAGAATCGGTCTGAAGTTCGATTTGATATCTGCGCGATTGGTGTCAAATGAAATGTCGCTGGGTATATCAAGTTTCAGGCGGTTATCTGCGGTCTGGCTAACCTGTATGCCTGTACCTTGCGTTGCTTGCTCCATGACGCGTTTCTGGTTTTCCATTCTGTTGGACCAGATATTGCCGGCAATGGCGCCTGCTGCGCCGCCCAATGCTGCACCCGCTGCCGTACGGCGTCCTCCTCCGCCGCCAGTGGCCGCGCCGATCACAGCGCCGACACCAGCACCGATGCCAGCACCTGTGGCGGTACCACGTTGGGTGGGTGACATGTCTGCGCAGCCGGAAATTGCGAATACGGTGGCGATAGCGCCAATCGTTAATTTATACATGATGATTCCCTTCTCGAATTGAACAACAGGGAAATACCGCAAGCATTCTGAAGTGATACTCGAGGTAGGTGATAGCCAATAGATAAAGTTGAATTGCCTAGGCTAAAATAATACAACCACAAGCAGATGAAGACTACCTGCTGCTAAGCCAGTGCCAAGCAGCAGGTAAGTTTGAAGCGAATAATCCGTGGTTGCAGATTACTGTTGTTTGGTAGCAGTCACTTCTATTTCAACACGACGATCCGGTTGCAGGCAGGCAATCAGTTTCGGGCTCTTACGACCAACACATTCGCCTGGCTTGGTTACTGGCTGGGTCTCGCCAACGCCGGAAGCGGTGATCTTGTCAGCTGGTACGCCTTTGCTGACCAGATAATCTTTTACGGAATCGGCACGTTTAACCGAGAGCTTCTGGTTATATGAATGGCTGCCAATACGGTCGGCGTGGCCGACTACTTTGATTGCGTCGTAGTTAGCGGCGCCAAGGTCACGCACGAAATCGTCGAGGGTAGTCTTGCCGTTTGGCTTCAGGATTGCCTTATTGAAGGCAAACAGGGCATCAGCGGACAGGTTGACTTTTTGTACGGTCACTGGTTCTGGAGCTGGTGCTGGGGCCGGTGCTTCCATAGGAGCGGCCGCAACTGGTTCAGGCTTCTTCTCTTCTTTCTTAACCAGGTTAGGATCGCATTCCTCGTTCGCCATTGCTGGCGTCCAGTAGCCGGTGCGCCAGCATTCGCCATAGTTATTTTTAACAACCTTGCCGCTGGAGTCGACCAAATAACCATAGTTGGTCGAATTCGCAGCAAGCGCCATGCTTGGCAATAATGCAGCGGCAATGCTTGCGATAATCAGTTTTTTTGTTGCAGTCATGTTCACTTCTCCCACCGGTTTAAAAAGATATTGACCCTGGCTATTTTAGGAAATAGCACCCTTGCTTTCTCTTGGTCACGCATTATAAGATTTAATTAATTAAAATCAAACTCATCCAGCCATAATTAAGCATTATACGCCAAATTTTTTGAATGCTTTGTTTGCCACCGCACATTCAAGTTTGATCATAGCATTGGATGCGTCACCTTTGTTCCCCGCGCAAGACGTAGTTTCCAATTTCATCCATGCTCCAATATTAAATCTGCTTGCTGCAGGAGTTGCTTCCAGGCTTGTCAGCAACTGCTTGTTTCGTTAGTTTAGTAAGGCACCGTTGAGTGTCAAGAAAATATAAGGATGGCGCGGCGAAGAACAAAGTATGCATCATACGGATTGGACGGCATTCGTTTCGGATACGGAGTTGCTGATCAGATTCGTCGCTATTTGGGTTTGCGTTTTTGTAGTGGTATGGACGATCAGTACTATATGACCCTTATTGAGCGCATCTTTTACGATATCCGAAAAACGGCCTTCTTTGACGCCAGTGCCTACGGATGCACCTGCTATTGCGCCTACGCTGGCTCCCCAGCCTATTATGGTAAGTGGGCCGAGCAATGGACTGGCAAGAAAGAGACTGATATTTGCAGCTGCCATTGCAGCGACGCCCAACGCACCAATCCCACTGCCAACAGCCGTACCGATTACACCGTCTTTTACAACCTCGCTCAGAACGTCATCGCCTTCCGGTTCGATTTTGGTGTCGGTGGTAGGGTCGGGAGAAAACAGCAGGTCTGTCTGCTCTGGCTGAAAGCCTTGTTCGGCTAGCTGTTTACGGATATTTTCTGCCGCAGCCCGAGTGCTGTATATGCCTGCGACCTTATGTGGATATTTGTGCATGATGGATACCTTTCAATTGCCCACCCATGTCTGGATGGGCGACATGATTGTTTTCGTCGATTGATTTTTACACATTGCCTGACTTGTTTTGATGCAATAGGTGGGGAGGAATAATCGGATCGAAATCCACCCATTCGCCATTGCGCCACAGGCCTTCTGTCTTTTCGATGTCAAGTGCCCCATGCCGTTCGAGGGTTTGAATTAAGTTGTTCTCGGCGCCGAAAGTTTCCATAATTCTTGTGGCCAAAATGACCCCTGATGCGCGGATTGGAGTTCCAGTCTGCTCAGATTTGATCATGCCTTGCAAAGATCCGACCAAAGAGCCTGCATACGCGCCTACTACTGCCCCGGTTGCCGCTGCGGCCGGCCCCGCAGGCAATGCAGCCAATCCTGCGAGGCCTGCCCCGATGGCGCTTCCCGCCATGCTTTTATTGTGTGCCTTGTTGGCTTCGGGGTCGGCATCCTGATCGCCACCGATAGGATAGTTGGCATGTTGCCCAGGTGGCCCGTTGTAAAACGTACAAATATCCTCTTTGCGGAGCCCTGTTAAGTTTAGCAACGCTAAAGTGGTTCTTTCTGCTTGATCCCAAGTATCGAATCGACCTGCAATAATGGTTTCCATATTCAGCTCCTGAATTGAGATGAGCAAACTGTTAAAAACGTCGATGCGCTTGCATCTCGTGGCCGTTGGTGCGAATGACATTCATTCCACGATGCAAACACAGGGGTTGATAT
>JBDSHM010000557.1:0-1782 GCA_039918495.1 Sulfuriferula sp.
GCAGGAAGTAGCGGTCGTACAGGGTTTGCAGGCCGAGGTAGCCGAATTTCAGATCGCGCGAGGCATCCAGCGCCTGACTCAGGCGCGCCAGATCATACTGGGCAAGACGTGCGTCCAGCAGTTCGGCAGCGATACCCTGCTTGATATAGCCGGTGAAATATTCCGCATACACGCTGGCCATGTCTGCCTGCAACACGGTGCGTCCGAGCACCTCGTGGCGGATGGAGTTGAGCAGCAGCCGCGCACTGACAAAGGCGTAGCCGGGGTCTTGCTCGATGCCGGCGCGGGCCGCCAGCACCAGGGCTTTTTCCACCTCGGCCATGGGCACGCCGTCGTAGAGGTCGCGCAATACGGTTTTAAGGATGGCGGTCGGATTGACTTCGGCACCCAGGCCTTCGCAGGCCGTGGCGACCAGCGCATTGAGCGCGGCCATGTCGAGCGGTTTGCGCACGCCGTCTTCGGTGACGCTCATGCTGGACGCTTGCACGTTTTCGGCGCGGTGCGCAGCGCGCTCCTGATTACGCTTTTCGCGATACAGCACGTAGGCGCGGGCGACTTCATGCTCGCCGGAACGCATCAGCGACAGCTCGACCTGATCCTGGATGTCTTCGATATGGAAAGTGCCGCCGTGCGGCTGGCGCCGTACCAGCGCCTGCACCACGGCATTGGTCAGGCCGTCGACCATGTCGCGGATGCGCGCCGAGGCAGCCGCCTGGCCGCCGTGCACGGCAATAAACGCCTTGGTCATCGCCACAGCGATCTTGGAAGGCTCAAAACTCACCACCGCACCATTGCGCCGAATGATTTTATAGTCGCCGTAGGATGCGGGCTGCGCGGGCGCAGCGCTACCTTCAGAAGGTTTGCGCATCGGGCTATCGGAAGAAATGGGAGTGGCAAGTTGCATTGGGCGTCTCCTTGGAATTAATTTTAGTTACGAACAGGTTATACACAGCTTCTGCAATGGGTTACCCACAACATATAGTGGGTCGTAGGCATCACCGCAACAAATTGTAGTAATCCTGGAGACATATCGCAAGGACAAATTTGTACTTATTTTGTCGCTTTCGGGGGAATCGCTTTGGAATCAAGCCACTTGGGCATCACTAATTTTTCTATCCGATTGGCGAGGACTGTCGAGTCTGGCTATGATGCATAAAAGGGGCTCATCATGACGACTAAAAATACGGCCATCCTGCTGATCAGCTGTCCCGACCAGCGCGGTCTGGTCGCCGCCATAGCGGATTTTCTGTATCAGCATCATGCCAATATCCTGCACGCCGACCAGCACCAGGACGCTGAACTGAAATTGTTCCTGATGCGGGTGGAATGGGATCTGGCCGGATTCGATCTGGAAACGCCTGACTTCGAACAGCAATTTGCGCCGTTGGCCGCCCGCTTTGGCATGCAGTGGCGGCTGGCCTACTCGGCCTATCGTCCCAAGCTGGCGATTTTCGTGTCGCGCTACGACCATTGCCTGGCCGACCTGCTGTATCGCTACCAAGTCGGCGAACTCCACTGCGAGATTCCGCTGATTCTGAGCAACCATCTCGATACGCAATGGCTGGCAGAGGCCTATCGGGTGCCGTTTCAGCACATGGCCGTGAACGCCGAAGACAAGCTGGATGCAGAGAAAACCCAGCTGGCGCTGCTACGCCACCATCATGTCGATTTCCTTGTGCTGGCGCGCTACATGCAGGTGCTGTCGGCGGATTTTATCCGCCATTATCCCAACCGCATCATCAACATCCACCACTCGTTCCTGCCGGCGTTTCACGGTGCGCG
>JBDSHM010000558.1:0-1523 GCA_039918495.1 Sulfuriferula sp.
CACGGCTGCCGCGCTGCCAAAGTGATCGAGCAATGTACGTGCCATCCCCTCGTTGATACCTGGCAGTCCCTCTACCAGATAGCGTTGGCCATTCATTGGGTCGAACGGCTTACCACTCCGCATCACAATCGGGTGGCCAATACCATGCTGCGCCTGACTTGCCATGGTATACATCAGCTCGGCACTGAATTCGGCACCGGGGCTGGGCACAAGCGGCACGCCTTCTCCCACGGTGAGCCAGGCAATCGCCTCGCGAATCACCAGCGGATCGGTATGAAAACGTCCGCCGTACAAATCACCCTCTATGATAAATATCGGTTGATCGAAGCTCGACTTGAGTTTACCTACCTCCCCGAACAGCCGATTGTCCATAATGGCCAGGCTGAAATCGATAGCAGACTTGCGCTCAACGACCACACCCCCACCCAGATCATAATCACCGCAATCGAGTTCGGCAGAATTTTGAACCAATCCCTTGAAATTACCGGGAAAGGTCTGCCAATGCTTGAGAACCGGGCCGTTTTCTTCGCGCGGATGGAAAGAGATGGAAACCGTAGTGTCGCTCATAATTGATTGTGGCCGTGTAGTTTGAAAACAGTGTTACTAAAAATCTCAGAAGGAAGATCCTGGCTGCTGCAAAAAAATCAATTCGTCGGCAGTACTGGGACGTCCAAGAATGGCATTGCGATGCGGAAAGCGCCCAAATCGGGCGATCACCTCATGATGCAAGTGTGCATAGCGTACCACCTCAGCCATATCGTCGGCATCACGCAGCGATTCAAACAGCGTAAGCGAATATAGCTGGTCTTCCATTATTTCACTGTGCTCGAAGGGCAAGTATACAAACATACGCTGACGCGGCGTATGTTGTTGATCATAGCCCTGCGCGATGCTTATCCGGGCAATTTCCCGCGCTTGCGCGTCGGTGGCAAATGCCTGCGGTGTGGCGCGAAACAGATTGCGCGGGAACTGATCCAGCAGAACCACCAGCGCCAGGCTCGCAGAAGCAGATTCCAGCCATCCCGAGAGTTGCCCTGCTACTGCAGCCTGATAATCTGGCATGAATTCATTGCGCATCAGCGCATCGATCTGATCATCCTTGCCAAACCAGCGCCGCTGTTGGGTCTTGGCATCGCCTTCAAACCAGAAAGACAAAATTTGTTGCGCGCTGTGCATGATGCATGACTCTATATGAATGCTCTCAAGTGTGCGTGAAAGCGCGGCAATGAACAAGCTAGGCAGAGAGTGGTTTTTGAATCCGCCCAACCACTATGCAGGCGGGACTGCCGCTGATATGGGGGTGCACAATTTTCGATTCATTAGCCGCACCTTGCTGCACCCGACGTATTGGCGCGATCCTTGGTACCCAACCTGCATATTGGTGGTAGGCTATTGCCTCCCCCTGTTGACTACCTGCACCATGAAATTGCTCGATCAATACGACCTCGACGAACTCAAGCTTGTCTACCTCTGCCTGCACGCCGCACTGCCAGGCAACCCGCAACTGATGGATTCCGAATTGC
>JBDSHM010000559.1:0-4733 GCA_039918495.1 Sulfuriferula sp.
ATACCGCAAGCTACGTGGGCACCACCACCGCCAAGGGGGGCCGGGTGATCGGCATGATTGTCACCCCCCATATGAATCATCACGGAACGGCCTTTCATGTCAGCCATGGTCAAGCGTGGCGCGAGCACGGGTGAGGTGGCATTGCCATTGGCATCCACATAAAGCGGCGGCAGATCGCCCAGATGCCCATCGCCCCATGGCGTGCTGTGGTGATTGGTTTTTTCAGGGTCGTAGTGGCCACCTGCGGCAAGCGCTGCAACCATCTTTCCATCTTTTTCCTTGGGCTGGCAATCGGCATTTTGATGCACATGAAAACCGTGTGAACCGGGTGTGAGGTGGTTGAGCGCAGGCGTAAATACCAGCCCGTATTTTGATTCGGAGAGGGTCACCTGTCCGACAGAGGCGCCGATACCATTTTCATTCACCATATGCATCGGCACGACAATTTCGGCTGAGGCAATGAGGGGGGCAACGCCGGAAACAATCGCAAATAACAACGTACCGGTTTTCATATTTTTCTCCCAGTTGGCTGTGATGGAAACGCTAACGATATCGGGCAGTGTCCAGCCTGGCGCGGCAAAAACACAATGCCCACCCTATAGTGCCATCGTAATTGATTGATGTGCAATGAAATAAATTATTATTTGCGCATCATGTCAGGATCGCGTTCTGCCGTGTATTGGGCGCGACTAGCGGTTGCGCGCATCGACACGGAATCCCGGTTGCCAGCCCAGTATGGTCATGGCTTTGGCGATGGAAACGGTGCCATCCTCCTCGGCGATATTGTAAATACCGGCATCACCGCTCAGGAGCGCACGTCGTGCCGCATCGGCTGCGGCATCCACATGCAGCGGCCCACCAGCGGGCGGTTTATCGAAGCCGGTCCCCGGACCATACAGCTTGCCGTATCGCAGCACGATTCCCTCAAACGGGGCGTTGAGTACTTGTTGTTCGAGACTCGCAACGGCACGGGCCGATAATCCGTAATCAGGGTCATTCAGATTCAGCGGTGCATCCTCGCGGTAAGGCAGCGGGCCGGGCGCATACACAAATGCAAGGCTTTGGGCGACCATCCGCCGTGCCCCCGCAGCTATCGCAGCGGAGACCAGATGGCGGGTGCCGGTTTCACGCAGACGGGCATTACGGATGAGCGCTTCAGGCATTTTTGCGGGGTCGAGCGCAGGCGGCAGGTCGGTCAGTTGATGTACCACCACATCAGGCTGTGCCGAGCAGACAATGTCGAGCAATGCTTGCGCGTCGAATACATCCACAATCACCGGCGTCACCCCCATTGCACGCAGCGCCGCTGCCTTCTGTGCCGAACGGGTTGTACCGGTTACTGTCCAGCCATCCTGAATCAGCAACGGGCAAAGCCTGCGACCGATCGCCCCTCCTGCACCGGCTACAAATACTTTTTTGTTTGGTTCGCTGGGCATACACACCTCCGTTATTTATTGCTTCATCTCAAGTTGAAAGGTTGAAGTGATAGACCAGAAACTGCTCATCCCGTTTCCAGCCTGCGGACTGATACAAAGCCTGGGCCGTTTCATTGCTGGTGGCGGTTGATAGCGAGACGCGCGCCGCACCATGGCAACGCGCATACTCAACGGCGGCTGACATCAATTTTGAAGCGACACCCTTTCTGCGGGCATGCGCGGCTACGTAGAGATCGTTAAGTATGAATATGCGAGCGAGCGAAATGGATGAGAAGCTGGGGTAAAGCTGCGTAAATCCGACCAGTGTGACGTCGTCAAACGCAATGAATAGGGTCGACTCGGCATGATTGAAGCGGGCCAATAAAAATGCGCGCGCGGCACCCACATCACTGGTGCGACCGTAGAATTCCCGGTAAGCATCAAAAAGAGTCGCCAGCATATCCAGATCGGACAAGACGGCTTGGCGCACGGTAATGGCGCCCCTATTTCCTCGTACGGAATGGTCCGACATATTTTGACCTCTAGGCGAAGAAACGGATCGCGCCATAAACCAAACCGGCCAATGCCACTGAACCCAAACCAAGAATGACATAGGCGCCCTTGGTCATATCGCGTATCGTTTTTTTAATGGCGGCACGATCATTGACATTGGGGAATTCGGATTGCGGCACAGGTAGCGCCAGAAACTCGCAAAGCGGCTTCCAGCCTTGATCAGCCGAGAATATCAGCAGCCGATCCGGGGGAACCGCTGCTGTTACATCAGCGATGTGCTGATGGTAGTGAGCGAGGGCCTGGTTACGGTCCTCGATGGTGCCTTTATGCGAGCGCTGCCAGATCAGCTTGTGGGTCATGTCGCCTAATTTTCGTCCAAATGGGGTGGTGAATTTCAGTACCTTGAATTGCCACATTTTTTCGGTGAAATAAATGGTGTCCATCGTGCTTTCATACCAGGCTTCGGCACCACGTGGGTGAGCGGTCAGGACCACTCTGGCATCGGGATAGGCAACCAGCAGTTCCCGCCATACACAGGATGCCGGGTTGTCCACCGCAGCCGTATATTTTGAAAATACCTGTGCCCAGTTATGCTGTGTGCCCGGCGCTGTGTTGGCGACCTTGCGCCAAAAATCCAGGTGCGATTTGTTTTCCGTGTTCTCCAGCACCTCGAACATGTGGTAACACGGAAAGCCCAATTGCTGAAGCGCGGTATAAACGGACAATGTGCCGGTGCGCCCGAAGCCTGCGCCGATGATCTGTAGCGTCATGATTCTCCCTTTCACTCATAACCAGCCAACCTTGTTTGCCCACTGGCGGGCTTTTTGTTTGTACTCGGTAAAGTTCTCGGGCGGTTTTCAAGCCTCGGGTTGATTTCTGGCTGCTGTGTTTAAAGTCATTTAAGTCGCGCAGCTTGACGATCTACCGATCGACATGCGAGATGCCGGCCCCACCCAATTTCACTGCCTTGGGTATCCTGAGATTTCATAAATACTCGCGTGAGTGCTATTTCAGACAGTTGAAACGCAGCATGCCATTGTATTTTTTTGATATGCACGATATTTTCCGGATCAAGGTGGACAAAAATAATCAGGCAACGAACCATGCTCGTTTCGAGCGAAGGTCGCTTGCCATATTTCCAGACGGTTGTTTTTTTGAACTACAATTTTAATTGTATGAGCAGAGTAAGGGTATGTCCAAGACGGAGCGAATGCTCTGGAGGATATAAACCTCAAGTAATTGGTTCGCGAATTGAACTTAAGGTTTGCGATCCAGTCGATGAGATACCGTTAAGTACATCCTAATTTTCTAATACAGCCATCTATGTCAGCTACTCTCGTTACTGATTTGTCTCGTGCCCAGTTTGCCTTGACCGCGTTGTTTCATATTCTGTGGCCGGTTCTAACTATCGGGTTGTCCTCTTTTCTGGTTGTGACCGAAGCGCTTTGGCTCAAAACGGGCGACGTTGACTATTATCGACACGCGCGTTTCTGGGCCAAATTATTTGTGCTGAATTTCGGGGTGGGGGTCGTCACAGGTCTGCCGCTGGAGTTTGAATTCGGCACCAACTGGGCAGAATTTTCGCGATTTGCCGGTGACTTTTTCGGTGCGGTGCTGGGCTTTGAGGGTGCTATGGCTTTCATGCTGGAGGCAGGCTTCCTCGGCATCATGTTATTGGGTTGGAAGCGCGTACCGCGCGCTGTGCATTTCTTCTCCACACTGATGGTGGCAATCGGCGCCAGTTTGTCTGCGCTGTGGATCGTCATGGCGAACTCATGGATGCAGACGCCGGCAGGCGGGACGGTGGTGAACGGTCATTTCGTGGTGACCGATTTCTGGGCCGCCATGTTCAATCCGGACATGATATGGGGCGTGAGCCACATGTGGGTGGCCGCAGTGGAAGTCGGCTGCTTCGTCGTTGGTGGCGTGTCCGCCTGGTACGTGCTGAAGAACCGTCAACCTGCATTCTTCATGAAAAGCCTGAAAATAGCCGTATTGATTGCGGTCCTGATTACACCGCTGCAGATATTTCTGGGCGATGGTTCCGGGCAATCGGTATTCCAGTATCAGCCGGCTAAAGGCGCAGCAATAGAAGGGCACTGGCATACCAATCCGCAGGGACAGGGCGCACCATGGGCGGCCCTTGCCTGGCCGGATGCCGAAAAAGGCGGTAACGATTGGGCGATAGAAATCCCCAATGTATTGAGCGTGCTGGCTACGCATAGCTGGGACGGTCAGGTAAAAGGCTTGCTCGATATTGCGCCACAGGATCGGCCGCCGGCATTGCCGCTATTGTTTTACAGCTTCCGTCTGATGGTGGCGATCGGTTTTTATTTCTTTGCATTGATGGTCATGAGCTTGTGGCAGGCGTGGCGTCACGGTTGGCGCGCGGCCGACTGGCAGAAGCGTCCATGGCTGCTGAAAGCCTGGCTGTGGGCGGTGCCGATGGGCTATATCGCAGTGGAGATGGGCTGGATCGTGCGCGAGGTCGGGCGTCAGCCATGGCTGATCTACGGGGTACTGCGTACCAGCGAAGGGGCCTCGAAATTGCCCGCGTCCAGCGTCATGTTCAGCATAGCCGGATACACGTTGTTGTATATCGTACTGGCAATTGCATTTTTCATTTTTGCGCGGCGCTGGTTACGCAAAGGCCCGGATTTGACATTGAAGCCACCTCTGGCACCGCTGCATTCATGGCAGGATCGGCGTACCTGAACGTCGTCGCCAACGCATAGGAACACGGTTTAATCATTCGAGGATACATGCTGTATGGATATGCAAACTTTCCTGGTGGCATTCTGGATA
>JBDSHM010000560.1:0-6733 GCA_039918495.1 Sulfuriferula sp.
TTCGACCTGAGTCGCTCCTTCGCCTTGGCCGCCGGCAGCCTGGGCATTCCCTACATTACGCACGTACGCTTCCCGGTCGAGCCCGAGGGGGCGCGGTGGGTGCTGCGCGGTTTTCCCAAGCCGGCCGCCTTCATCTTCAACAGCCGGGCCATGCAGGACAGGCTGTGGCCGGATGTGGTCAAGTACGCTCCGCACAGCCGCTCATACTCGGTACACAACGCTGTGGACCTGACCAGTTTCACCCCCGCACCCCGACCGGAAGGGCCGCCTTATCGAATCGGTATCGTCGCGAATTTCGCGCCTTTCAAGCGCCATGAGGATTTTTTGCGTATGGCAGCCGAGATGTTGAAGACACGACAGGATATGGAATTCTGGATTGTGGGTGACGATACCGAGGGTTCCGGTCGCCGGGCCGTCCTGGAGACCCTCGCCCGAGAGCTGGACATCACTCCCTATATGCGCTTCCTGGGCCATCGGGCGGATATTCCGGACATCATGCGGCAGTTGCATGTGCTGGTGGTGCCCTCCCAATTCGAACCCTTTGGCCGGGTGGTCATTGAGGCCATGGCCTGCGGCCGGCCCGTGGTGGCCAGCCGCGATGGCGGCATTCCCGAAATTATTGATGATGGAAAAACAGGTTCACTGATAGAAGTGGGAGATTACGCTGGATTTGCCCATGCAACACTTGATCTGATCAACAACGAAGAGCGGTGGGAAAATTTGAGTAGAAACTCGGTAGAGGCAGCGCAGCGACGCTTCTCCATTCAGGCACATACCAAAAATATTCTTGATATCTATGGCGAACTATCAGTCAGATAAGCTTTGTCGGCGATAACGAGTGAATGTCTAGAAAAGACGGATAGATTCACCCGGATCGAAATGCCGGCAATGTAATTTTTACGGATAAGGCCACTCTGAAATTGCTTTGTCAGGGACAGAACCGACACCATGGGTTAGTGGGTGAGCCTATTTTTGGTTCCGGGGATTGCGGCGACTCTTCCTTATGAGAGGGAACGGCGCTTTCCACAGACTCACCTGGTGAGGCTCCTGATGATTCTTGTTGCTCCACTGGTTGCGTTGTTGCGTGATGTGGTGTCGGAAGCGTGGTACCACCAAGCTGCTTAAAGCGTCGAAGCAGACCTGGAGAATCGGGCACATAACGCAGCCCTTCCTCAACAATGTTCAAAGCATGGTGTTTATCACCCAGACGCCGATAAAAATCACTCAATGCGTAATATGCCGGCAGATAATCAGGCTGTACCTCCATGGCTTTCTTAAAGCTTATTGCGGCCTTGGATGATGGCGTATTTTGCTGCGTGCTTTGTCGTAAATACGCGTTACCCAGATTCACATAGGCTTCAGCCTGTAATGGACAGCTTTTCCACCATCCTTTCTGAACCACCGATTCAAAAGACTGAATACCTTGAGTCAACCAATAGCCACTTTCCTTATTGAATTTATCGGCACGTATCATCGACTTGAGACCGTCGCAATAGTGATGAATGGAGGGACAGCCCTGGGGTATCGTATCTTTCAATTCGGGAAGCCCAACACTGGCGCCGTACATTGCAGTACAGTAAGGGGGCATTAATGCCAATTCCGCTCTAGTGACGCCAAAACTCTGCAGCGCAAACGCGGGCACGTGAAGAAACAAAGTGATCAAAAATAATAAGCCGCGCGACATGCAATATCCCTTGCTTCGACTATTCTTATCTGCCGAATCTATCGTGGTGACATAATTCCGAGATTCTGTTGAGGAGAACCCGACTTCCATGTGCTGCGCGTCCGACTTCTTGGAAAACTGCATGATGGCCTGAAAGACAAGGCTCTCTCGATTCCAAACTTTCACAATATTCCTTCCAGTTGCAAACGGTTTATCATATCTGCATAACGTCCATCTCGAAAACGGCAGGTACCAATGAAATGCACGAAACGTGTCGTCTCCGGTTGTATTTTTTGACAGTCAGTGTAATCCGGATGGGGTAAAACCTGTGCGTCGTGTTGGTTCGCCACCACCAGATTGGACATAACTTGCTCGCTTCCCCACTCGTGCCATTTGTCGCCGATGAGCTTCTGCATCTGCGATGACAGACTGTGCATCAATTCAATCTTGCCCGAACCAGCCGGAAAGCCGGCGAAACCAGAACAGCCACGCGTGTATTTCAGTGTAGCCGCTTCGCGCAAACAATCAAAGTGCACCTCTGCCTGTATCTGTACATGGGCCGCTGCAGCATCATGCGCGCGCGTCCATCCGGCCTGTTCGCGCGCGATTTCAATTTCCTGACCAGTCCTGGTGCCAATGGTAAAGGCGCGGTTGGTCTGTACGGCGGTTGCCACTTCGTCAATCGGACCCTGTGTCAACGTATCTGCATCAAGCTGAATTACATAATGTGTCTGCGATAGTCGCGCAATGGCAATGAGCCGCTCCCAGGTTCCTCCTGTCGGCAAACCTGGCTCGCGGCAATCCACTAATGCATGGAAATGCATATCCGGTACATGTCGCGCCAGCAGTGCGCGATCCTCCTGCGTGAGGCTACCATCATCCACCACATGCACAACACTGGGCGGCACGCGTCGGGCAAAGGATTTTACTGCGGCAAGATACATCAAAACGTCCTTATGCTGAAGCTGAGACAGCACAACCGGGCCAGCCGGATCACCCAATTCGAGGGGTGCAGTATGTAGCAGCCCTTGCACACGTCGGGAAAAAAAACCACGTCGCAACTGATCTTTCAGTTTATAAAACATAATGTTTTCATCTCTGTGATTCCTGCAACTGTCGTGTTTTATCCGCTACGCGCTCCCAAGCGAACTCAGCTTGCACCCGCACCAGCCCCGCTTCTCCCATACGCCCTACTAACAATGGATCATTTAGCAGGTCGAGCAATGCCGAAGTCACCGCCATCAATGCATTTCCATCCACACGCATGCCAGTTAGATGGTCAATCACTGCGGCACCCGTCCCACCGGCCATACCAGCCACAACAGCTTTAGCACATGCTGCGGCCTCAATGAATACCATGCCGAAACCTTCGGTATCGCCGTTGATTTCGCGGTTGGGCATGGCGAACACGTCACAGGCATTGTACCAACGCGGCAGGTTGTCGGCACTCACGTGTCCCAACAAATGTACGCGATCTGCGACGCCCTGTTCACGCGCGAGATTGAGCAGATAGGTCTCATCCTCACCGATGCCGATCAGGGTGTACTGTACATCCAGACCCGCCTTGATCAGCGCAGGCAGGGATTTGATCACCTGATCAAACCCTTTGCGCCGCGACAGTCGACCCACCGACAGGATCAACTTGCCTGCGTGCCCCGCCCCGACAGACTGACGCAAATCGTCGCACGCCAGGCCGGGGCGAAAACGCGCCACATCGACACCCGGGTAGATCAGGGTGATGTGCGCCGGATTGACATCCATTTTGATCAATTCATCGCGGGTGAATTCACTATTGGCGATCACCCGATCGGCATGGCGGAGTGCGAAGCGCATGGCTTTGTATTTGCCGCCGCGTCCCCAGGTGGTGAGTTCTTCACCGTGAGCGTAGAGCACCACCGGATGAAATGTCAGCCGAGCCACCGCCCATGCGGTGAGTCCTTCCGGCAGTGCGCGCCCGGCATGGATTGCATCAAAACGGTGAGTGAGTGCCAGCCACAAGGATTTGGCGAACAGATTGACATACATACCCAGCGATTCCGGCCTGAGCCACGCTACCCTGCGCATATTGATGCGATGTACGGTGTTGGGATGCTCGGCATCCACCTCGGCTGCCCCGTGCACATCGGCAGTTACAATATGGGTTTCCTTGCCTGACAGGCGCCGGTATACCTCGGCAAACCAGACGGCGGTGCCGCCCTTGGTGGGCAGGAATAATTCGGTGAGTACCAGGTAACGTGCCATGTTTAACCTTTGAGAATGGAGAGCAGGTTACGCACACTGCTGAGACCCGGTGCTTCCAACAATGATGGCAGGACGGCGCGCACTGCACCGGTCCGGTTGCCTGTTTTACTCAGTGCATACGCCAAATTCAGACGCGCCTGTCGCAGACGCGTGATGTAGCCACGCCGTACAGCAGGTGGCAGGTCGCTTACCTGTTTGCCCAGCGCAATCAGCGTACGCACATTCTCGAATTGGGCGCGCACCGGATCGGCACGGGTCGCACTGGCGCCATGTACGAGATACACCGCCATCGGCTCGCAGACCACTCCGACCCGGCGACTGCGTGCGACCAGACGGGTAAGCAGGTGAACGTCCTCACACACCTTGAAGCCCAGCGGATAACCGCCCAATTCCAGAAAGGTGGCGCGCGGCAGGCTCAGGGTATGTGTGTCGCCGAAATGGTCAGCCACAAAAGCCTCAAATGCGGCATCTTCCATCACCACTTCGCGCCTGCCTGCGGCTTTGTCCAACATTGACCGACCGGACGCTTTGCCTTGCATTGAACGACTCATCAATTTGCCGCTTGGGTCGCGATATTCATAATCGCCGGTGAGGAAATCCAGCGTCGGGTCACGCGTGATCCACTCGGCGTGCCATTTCAAACGATCCGGATAATACCAGTCGTCGGCATCCAGAAAGGCCAGCCAATCGCCGCCAGCCATTTTTGCGCCATGGTTGCGCGCAGCCGACACGCCGGCATTGTCCTGACGCAAATAGCGTATCTTTTCTCCATAACCTGCCAGCACGTCGGCAATGGCATCCGTCGAGCCATCGTCCACCACGATAATGTCGTACGCCGGCCAGGTCTGCGCCAATACGGAATCCAGTGCGCGAGCCAGCGTCGCAGCTGAATTATAAGCGGGGATGATGACCGAAAATTTCGGAATGCTCATGACGCCCATTTGCCCAACAGCCACAACGGCAGCACCAGTCCGCTGAGGCGCGCCAGTTTGGCGAAACGTGGCAGGGATTGGCTACGCGCCAGCAAGGCACGCAGACGTGGGCGCGGGCTGGTTTCGATCAGTTTTGTATCCTTGCTTGCCATCGCTTCGGCAATTTCCTGCGTGCACAGAAAGCGCAGCGCGGGATATGCGGCACATGCCTCGCTCAACAAACGCTCAAGTTCATGCAAAGCCGCATCGGCCGGTTCACCCATAAAATTGAAACGGTGGGTTTCCAGCAGCGTCGGGCGAGCGTCTGTGGTTTGCCTCGCCAGCGCCGACAATCCCTGCTCGGCACGATGGCCGAGGGCAGGCTCGAAATACTGGTCGCGCACCACGTAGCGCACGTCGTGCTGGCCGTATTCGCCATTCAGTATGCGTCGTCCATCGCCCGCAGGTTGGCCATGGGCATCGCGGTATTCGTGACGCGTGCCGGGTGTGACGATGCAACGCACGCCATGCGCCGCCCATGCGCGCTCCACCGCATCGTTCCACACAAAGGTGGTGGGAACGGCAACCTTGGGCGAGACAGCAAAAATCCGCTGGAATGCCTCGCATTCGGCTGCTGCCGCTTCGTTGATTTCCGGTGTTGAGAGAGGGCGCGAAGGTAAGACGGCTGCGGCAGTCCAGCGGCTTTGCAGTGGCGAAGGCAGGTCTTCGGTACACGGCAAGTCGTCCGTCGCCAACCACGCAGCCACCTGTTTACTGGTCTGCGCGGCAGCCATGACAGCGGGCGGCCAATAGTGTTCCATGCCATGCAACTGTGGCGCAAATACACCATCGGCTATGCCTGCATGCAATGCATCCAGTACCGGCGCCAGACGCGCATCGTCCAAGGTGATGCGCATGTATTCATGGCCGCCTGCGGCGCGTATCGCTTCGGTATCGGCAATGGCCAGTACGATACCCAGTGTCATTACCGGATGCCGCCCCATATGATCGCTGTGGCGATTCAACAGCGCACGCAAGGCATCCAGCGCTGCTGCCTGTGACAGCATGCCGGCACCCCAATCGTCGCTTTCGACTACCAGTACCGGGCAGCGCCATACCGGCTCTTGCCACAACGCAATCAGTCTCCTGGCATTCAACACCAGCACCAGCGCCCAGACCAGCGGCACCAGCCAAAGCAGCGCCGCCGTGTTCAGAGCGTGTACCCCATCGCTCGCGCTACGACAGCCACTTTCGGTAACGCCCGCTCGACGCGCTCGCGGTTGCGTCCATCCTTCCATTTATCCAGACGGATCTCGGAGAACGCGTTGTAAGGCGTATCCAGCACATTTTCACAATGCGTCTGCATAGCCTTATCGAAAGGCAGACCAGCCTCATCAAACAGACGCCGGAAACCCCCTACCGGATCGCGCACCAGGTCTTCATACAATACTTCACTCCATTGCCGCGCAGGAATCGCAGTTTTTGCATCGAGAATCGCCTGATTGATCGCGTTGTACTGGAATGCGCACACCTCTTCCACCGATGCATTGACATACTCGCGCCAGCCCTCGGCAAGGAAAAAACACCATTGGGTATATCGGCCGTTTTCCACAGCCACTTTTTCCGGGAGCTGTTGCGACCAAGTGGCAAACTCGTCCGGCTTGCCCCAGCCCTCGATCAGCGAATTCAGATTGTCACCCGGACTACGCTTGATGAACACGAAGTGGGCATCGGGAAACAGCGCATGCAGATAGGGTACGCACAGGCCATTCTGGTTGTTCTTGTCGACAAAGCGAGATTGCCCGGCCCAACTATAAAAATAACGCGATACATTGTCACGGTCGGCGTCACTGGCATCGGCTGCATCCAGGCCATGGGTATTCCATTGCTTGTTGCCGAGTGGATGCATATCCACCCA
>JBDSHM010000561.1:0-5663 GCA_039918495.1 Sulfuriferula sp.
AGTGAGCGTGTATTCCGGTGTTCTGGCGTACATAAAGCTCATCCCACATTTCTGCGGCATGCGGATCACGGTAGAGCAGGGATCCGAGGACGACCATCAAAAAACCCAGTGGTATGGAAATCAATCCGGGGTTCTTGAGCAGAAAGAAGGGTTTTTCCAGGCCGACAATGCTGGTGGTTTTTCCTTCGTACTGCTTCAGGTCTGCCTGCGCTTTCGTGATCGATTGCTCCAGCTTATCGATTTCCTGTCGGGTTTTGGCAATTTCCGCAGGATCGGCCATGCTGGCCAGTTGGGTGTTAAGCGTCGCCAGTTTTTCTATCGCGCCGGGGGTGGCTGGTTTGGCCAGCGTCTCCGGCTTGGCAGGCTCGGCCTTTTTACACACTGTAAACAATTCGCATACAAATCCCTCGCCTGGCTGTGCCGGGACGGCAGGTTTTGCTTCTACGGCGGGCTCACCCATTAATACGGTATTGGCAGCTTTTACGACCGCCTTGGGATAGGTCATGTTGGGCGAAACCATGACCAGGGTAATGGCGGAAATCGCACCCACCAGCATGCCCAGGACGATGCCGCCGGTATTGCAGCGTTTCCAGTGCAGTGTGAGCAGAACAGCCGGCAGGTTGCTCGATGCGGCGACCGCGAAAGCCATGCCTACCAGATGAGCCACATTCTGGCCTTTGGCAGCGATACCAATGATGATGGCGACTATGCCCACGATCACCGATGCAATGCGCGCGGCTTTCATCTGTTCACCCTGCGTTGCATGATCGCCGCGGATAACGCCCACGTAAATATCATGAGCCATCGCAGAAGCGGAAGCCAGAACCAGGCCGGCTACCACTGCGACGATGGTGGCGAAAGCGACAGCGGCCACAAACGCGAGGAAAAAATTGCCCAGCATGGAATCCGCGCCACCACCCAGATACTGCGCCAGTATGGGTGCCGCCATGTTACCGCCTTTATCCAGTGCGGCAATGTTGGCAGGACCCACGTTGATCGCGGCACCCAGACCCAGGAACAAGGTCAACAGGTAGAAACCGCCGATGATGATCATGGCCCACATGACGGATTTACGTGCTTCCTTGGCGTTCGGCACAGTGAAAAAGCGCATCAGGATATGCGGCAAACCCGCCGTACCGAGTACCAGTGCAAGGCCCAGCGATATCTGATCGATCGGATTCTTCAGGAACAAGCCTGGCTCAAGGAAACGTTGCCCCAGTTCCGCCGGCGTCATAGTGCTGGATGCAGAACCGAGCAGCTTGGCCACTTGTTTCTGCACCCCGGCATGATTCACGACGCCGTCCAGAAAGCCGGGCAGACTGAATCCATACGGTGCCCATACGAGTACCACCAGCACGATGGACGCAATCACCAGTAGGACTGCCTTGACGATTTGTACCCAAGTGGTTGCCACCATGCCGCCAAACACCACATAGGCCAGCATCAGCAGGCCTACGACAATGACCGATACTTCGTAATTGATACCGATCAGGGTTTTGACCAGTATCCCGCCACCGACCATTTGTGCGGTCAGATAAAAAATGGATACGGTAATGGTGCTGACGGCCGCGATAGCCTTGGATTTCTTGGGGTCGTTACGGAATGCAAGAATGTCGCCCAGGGTATATTTGCCGATATTGCGGCACGGTTCGGCTATCACCAACAGCACGGTGATGTAGGCCACAAGAAATCCCACCGAGTACATGAAACCATCGTAACCATACAATGAGATTAAACCGGCAATACCCAGAAAAGACGCGGCGGAAAGGTAATCACCAGCAATGGCCCAGCCGTTCTGGAAGCCTGAGATAGAACGGTTGGCAGCATAAAATTCAGCTGTGGTATGGGTGCGCTTGGCTGCCCAATAGGTGATAGCCATGGTCAGTGCAATGATGCCGCCGAAGACCGCAAAGGTGATCCATTTGTATTCAGCCGCGACTGCGCCTTCTGCTGCGTAGGCCGTCATGCAGAAAACGCTGAGCAGGATGAATCCCAGCCACTGAGACCGATTGTTAAGAATTCGCATGATGTCAGGCTCCCAGATTGTGCGCGTCGTTGACGATGTCTTGTGCCATGGAATCGAATTCGGTGTTGGCCTTGCGCGAATAAATATAGGCAACCAGCCATGCCACTACAAATTCTGACAATGCAAACAGGAGGCCGATGTTGACTGCTCCCCACACCCTGATTTTGAATATTTCCTGGAAGTACGCTGCACCGATTGGCAGCAGAAAGTAATAAACCATTGAAAAAAGCATCAAGCCCCATAAAAACCGGCTTTTTTTACGGTGTAAAGCCTGAAAGCGGGGATCTGCATCAATCGCCTGCCAATTCATTTTGGTAGTGGTCATGTTGCCTCCTGAGACGGTAAGGCATGGGCTTTCGTAGAGCCGCTGCCGTTATTATTGGTGAAGCACTGGGCGCAGAAGCCCGGTGCAACGTGATGCTACTACCGTCAGCCAAGTGATTGCAAATACAATAAAAAACCCCCGCCGTAGCGGGGGTTTTTCGGGGTTGCTTGAAGCAGGCTTACATCATGCCGCCCATTCCACCCATGCCGCCCATTCCACCCATGTCGCCCATGCCAGCACCGCCACCGGACTTGTCATCCGCCAGTTCGGCTACCATCGCATCGGTAGTCAGCATCAGGCTGGCTATGGAAGCAGCGTTTTGCAATGCGGTACGAGTCACCTTGGTAGGATCGAGTACGCCCATTTCCACCATGTCGCCGTATTCGCTGGTCGCAGCATTGTAGCCATAGTTGCCCTTGCCTTCCAGCACCTTGTTGACCACTACTGAAGCTTCGTCGCCGCAGTTGATGATGATCTGGCGCAGCGGCTCTTCAATCGCACGCAGTACGATCTTGATGCCGGCGTCCTGATCGCTGTTGTCGCCTTTCAGCTTGGTGACACCCAGCTTGGCGCGCAGCAATGCTACGCCGCCGCCGGCAACAATGCCTTCTTCAACAGCTGCACGCGTTGCGTGCAGGGCATCTTCCACGCGGGCTTTTTTCTCTTTCATTTCGACTTCGGTCGCCGCACCTACCTTGATCACTGCAACGCCGCCAGCCAGTTTGGCCTTGCGTTCTTGCAGCTTCTCTTTGTCGTAGTCGCTGGTGGCTTCTTCAGATTGGCGGTTGATCTGGGTAATACGACCTTTGATCGCCTCATCCTGACCGGCACCATCGATGATGATGGTGTTGTCTTTACCCACTTCGATGCGCTTGGCCTGGCCCAATTCAGCCAGCGTGATCTTGTCCAGCGTCAGGCCCACTTCTTCAGCGATGACGGTACCACCGGTGAGGATAGCGATGTCTTCCAGCATGGCCTTGCGACGATCGCCGAAGCCAGGTGCTTTAACAGCGCAAGTCTTGAGGATGCCGCGGATGTTGTTCACCACCAGGGTTGCCAGCGCTTCGCCATCCACATCTTCAGCGATGATCAGCAGTGGACGACCGGCTTTGGCAACTTGCTCAAGTGCGGGCAGCAGGTCGCGAATGTTGGAGATTTTTTTGTCGTGCAGCAATACGTACGGATTTTCCATCGCAACAATTTGCTTGTCAGCATTGTTGATGAAGTAGGGGGACAGATAGCCGCGATCGAACTGCATGCCTTCAACCACATCCAGCTCGTTTTGCAGGCCGGAACCGTCTTCCACGGTAATCACGCCTTCCTTGCCGACTTTTTCCATTGCTTCTGCAATGATGTCGCCGATAGAGCTATCGGAGTTGGCGGAGATCGAGCCTACCTGAGCGATTTCCTTGCCGGTGGTGCAAGGCTTGGAGTTCTTTTGCAGTTCAGCGATGATGGAAATGACCGCTTTGTCCATACCGCGCTTCAGGTCCATCGGGTTCATGCCGGCGGCTACATATTTCATGCCTTCCTTCAGCATGGCTTGAGCCAGCACGGTTGCTGTGGTGGTGCCATCACCAGCCACGTCGGAAGTCTTGGAAGACACTTCCTTCACCATTTGCGCGCCCATGTTCTCGAACTTGTCCTTCAGTTCGATTTCTTTGGCGACGGAAACGCCGTCCTTGGTGATGGTAGGTGCGCCGAAAGAGCGGTCCAGCACCACATTACGGCCTTTAGGGCCGAGCGTTACTTTAACAGCGTCGGCCAGAATATTCACGCCGATCATCATTTTTTGGCGCGCTATGTCACCGAATTTTACGTCTTTTGCAGGCATTTTTAGCTCCTAAATCTTTGAATCGATTGATATGCTTTGGTAGTCCGGAATTACTCGACAATACCCATGATGTCTTCTTCACGCATCACCAGTACTTCGTCGCCATCCAGTTTGACGGCTTGGCCGGCATATTTACCGAACAGCACGCGGTCGCCGACTTTGACATCCAGTGCGCGCACTTTACCGTCGTCGCTGACTTTGCCCTTGCCTACAGCAAGCACTTCGCCTTGATCGGGTTTTTCGGTGGCGCTATCCGGAATGACAATACCTGAAGCGGTCTTGCGTTCTTCTTCCATGCGTTTGACAATCACACGGTCATGCAGCGGACGAATTTTCATTACTCTATCTCCTGGAAAAAATCGCTGTAACAAAGGTGGTATCACTGATTGATGCCACCCAAAAATGGAATCAGCCGAGATCGTTGTTAGCACTCTTGGCTGAGGAGTGCTAATAATAGGGGCGCAAGCATCTAATTTCAAGGTATACATGAAAAATTCATATTGGTTGACGCGGAGCAGGGAGTCGGTTTGGCATCCCTGCACGCAGATGAAACAGCTGGAAGACTACCCGCCAGTGCCTATAGCACGGGGCGAAGGGACATGGTTGTACGATTTCGATGACCGGCGTTATCTGGATGCGGTATCGAGCTGGTGGGTAAACCTGTTCGGGCATTGCAATCCGCGTATCAATGCGGCGCTGCGTGATCAATTGGAGCAAATCGAGCACGTCATGCTGGCCGGATTCACGCATGCGCCAGTGGTAGAGTTGTCGGAACGTCTGGCCAGGCTGACGGGTCTGGGTCACGCGTTTTATGGTTCCGATGGTGCTTCGGCAGTGGAAATCGCACTGAAAATGAGTTTTCACTACTGGCGCAACAGCGGTCAAACCAGCAAGACCGAATTTGTCAGTCTGCAAAACAGTTATCACGGCGAAACACTGGGTGCACTGTCAGTGACCGATGTGGCGTTATTCAAGGATACCTATGCACCCTTGCTGCGCCACAGCGTTCAGGTTCCCAGCCCGGACTGGCGACTCGCCGAAGCGGGGGAAACGCCTGAACAATACGCGCTGCGCGCAGCTGAATCACTGGAAAATCACCTCGCCAAACACCACGCAACGACCGCCGCATTGATCGTTGAACCGCTGATACAGGGTGCGGCGGGCATGGGCATGTACCATCCGGCCTATCTCAGGCGCGCGAGATCCATCTGCGATACCTACGGTGTCCATCTGATTGCGGACGAAATCGCCGTCGGATTCGGACGCACCGGCACCATGTTTGCGTGCGAACAGGCCGATATTCGGCCAGACTTCATCTGTCTGTCCAAAGGCATTACAGGCGGTTATCTGCCGCTATCGGCGGTGCTGACTACCGACCCGATTTATGCGGCATTTTATGACGATGCCACCGCACGTGGTTTCCTGCACTCGCATTCCTATACCGGCAACCCACTGGCCTGCCGCGCCGCGCTGGCGAC
>JBDSHM010000562.1:0-1733 GCA_039918495.1 Sulfuriferula sp.
GGTCATCACCAGTTCGCCATTGTTATACATGGCCTCATAGACAACCTTGAATTTGTCTCCGGGACGCAAGTCTTTGTGAAAATCGATATCAGTAGAAAAAAGATCAGCCAGTTGCGTGGTAATGCTATCCGGTATGCCCGCTGCGTCAGTGGCGCCAAACAACGAACTGCGAATTTCGCCGGATTTCATGACGGTTCTGGTTTTTAGGGCCGCCTGCTGTTGTGTAACGGTGAAGTTTTCATCCTGTCTGGATATTTGCAGTAATGTACCGGCCGTATTGATATGGCGCAGCCAGAGCAATTCTCCGGTGTCAGTGGTTTGAGCCTGGATACGTTTGCCGGGTTTGATTTGTGCTAGGGCGCGTGTTGCTTCGTGATTGCGTAGAAATCGTGCGGTTTCCTCGCTGGATACGCCCAGGCGGTTAAGTACGCTGGCTACAGTATCGCCGGGTTCAATGCGCTCGTCACGCCAATAGGCGGTTGTTGAGATGGAATCATCCGCCTGAATTACATTGGCTGGGACGGTCAGATTTTCGACAACGGTGCTGACAGGAATATTGCTGGTGTCGGTTTGTGGAGCGATACCAAAGGCAGCTATGATCCCGAAGAGCGGTAAAGTTGATGCGGCAACCAACCAGCGCAAGCGTACTTTACGTGCATGTATTTTGTCCGCTTGCGTTAAACTTACCGCCTTTTGGTTCGCCATGGTGCCTACCTTTCCATACAGATTCAACGCGAGAGCTTAACAGATTAGATCCACAGCGGAAAGCGTAGCGAGCCAGCTTTACAGATGAGAAATATATAATGTATAGCGGTCAATAAATGAATATCTTTAAATTTATGCTCAATTTTTGAGAATACACTCGAGGCACTAAATGCTTGATTTGGAAATACAAGAAACCCTGCGCATCATCCGGCGCGGTTGTGATGAGTTGATCGTAGAGCAGGAACTGGTGGAGAAGCTGCGTACGGGAAAAACCTTGCGAGTGAAAGCGGGTTTTGACCCGACTGCCCCTGATCTGCATCTAGGGCACACAGTACTGCTCAATAAAATGCGCCAGCTACAGGAATTGGGGCACCATGCCTTGTTCCTGATCGGTGATTTCACCGGCATGATCGGCGACCCTACCGGTAAAAATGCCACGCGCCCGGCCTTAACGCGTGAACAAGTGCTGGAAAACGCCAAGTCCTATACTGATCAGGTATTCAAGATACTCAAGCCCGAGCAAACCGAAGTGGTATTCAATTCCGCCTGGATGGATAAGTTGGGGGCGGCAGGGATGGTCAAGTTGGCCGCCAGCCATACGGTGGCGCGCATGCTGGAACGCGATGACTTTCATAAGCGCTATAAAAGTAACCAGCCTATTGCGATACATTAATTTCTTTACCCATTGGTGCAGGGCTATGATTCTGTCGCGCTCCATGCGGATTTGGAGTTGGGGGGAACCGATCAGAAATTCAATCTGTTGATGGGGCGCGAATTGCAGAAACAGCATGGGCAGGTGCCGCAATGCATTCTGACCATGCCTTTGCTGGAAGGATTGGACGGTATTAACAAGATGTCCAAATCATTGGGCAACTATATTGGCATTACCGATGTGCCTTCGGAGATATTTGGCAAAATCATGTCGGTGTCCGATGAGTTGATGTGGCGCTATATAGAGCTGCTCTCTTTCGAGTCGTTGGAAACGATCGCAGAATGGCGCGAACAGATCGGGGCGGGTGCCAACCCGC
>JBDSHM010000563.1:0-7535 GCA_039918495.1 Sulfuriferula sp.
CCAATTGCACCTCGGCAGAAGTCGGCGGCAGCCTGGGCCAGTTGACCAAAGGTCAGACCGTGCCGGAATTCGAGCGCGCCATTTTCAGTCTTGAGGCGGGGCAAATCGCATCCAGGCTGGTTGAGACCCGTTTCGGCTTGCATATTGTGCGCGTCGAACGCCGTGCAGAAGGCCGCACCTTGCCCTTTGAAATGATCCGGGAAAAACTTGCCGAGTACCTGACTGAGCAGGTCAGGATCCGCGCCCTCAGGCAATATCTGAAGATTCTGGTCGGGCAAGCCAATATCCAGGGTATCGAGTTAGAAGGCGCGCAGACGCCTCTCGTGCAGTAGCGGATTTTTAGAATACGTCGCACTAAAGGAGACCGTCATGACACACGTAGTGATAGCAGGAGCAGGAATTGCAGGGGTACCAGCCGCTTACGCCATGAAAAACCGGCTGGGTCCGCAGGATAAGGTAACCGTGGTATCGAACAAGGACTACTTTCATTTCGTGCCGTCCAATCCGTGGGTCGCCATGGGGTGGCGTGACCGAAAGGATATTGCGTTCCCTATCGGCCCCTGCCTGGCTGACCGTGGCATCGATTTCATCCCGCAAGCACTCAAAAAAGTGGATGGCGCGAATAGCCAGGTGGAACTGGCCGATGGCAGCAAACTGGCTTATGACTATTTGATTCTGGCTACCGGACCGGAAGCAGCGTTTGATGAAATCGAAGGGCTGGATCCGGCAAAGGGTGCGGTGCACTCGGTGGTGCATATTGAAGACGCTGCCAAAGCCTACACGGACTACCAGCAGTTCGTGAAAAACCCGGGGCCACTGGTGATCGGTGCGGTACAGAACTCATCCATCCTCGGCCCGGTCTACGAATTCGCTTTCCTGGCGGATGCCGATCTGCGGCGCCGCAACCTGCGCGACCGGGTACCCATCACGCTCATCACCCCGGAACCTTATGTCGGCCATCTTGGCCTCGGTGCAGAGAGCGACACGCGCCGTTTGCTGGAACAGGCGCTTGCCGAACGCAATATCGCCTACCGCACCAACGTAAAAACCAAAAAAATCGATTCTGGCGTTGTCCATATCGCCGAGTGCGACGAGCAGGGCAAGGAAGTCCGCACGAGCGAAATCCCTTTTGCCTACGCTGTGTATTGGGCCGCGTTTCGCGGCATCCATGCCTTGCGTGAAAGCGCCGGCCTCACCGATGAGCGCGGTTTCGTCAAAACCGACGAGTATCTGCGCAGCCCGATGTATCCCAATATCTTCGCAGTGGGGGTATGCGGTGCACACCCATCCGTGGCGAAAACGCCGCTGCCTATCGGTGCACCCGATTCCGTCTATTCCATACAGAACGAAGTTGATGCCGTCGTGCGCAATATTGCGGCCACCATCAATGGAGAAGCGCTGAGCAGTCCGGCGCCGTTACGCGCCAAGTGGTTAACCGACATGACCAAATCCGGCGCCGCGTACCTTTCGGAGCCGCAGATCCCGTTGCGCAATATCAACTGGCTCAAAGAAGGCAAGTGGGTTCATCTTGCCAAGGTGGATTTTGAAAACTATTTTATTAATAAGATCAAGCTTAAACCAGCCAGTACCAGCGTGTCTGTCGGTAGCCATATCGCCACGCTGGTGCGTAAGCTGCAATCCCGTTCCGGCGAAGCCGCCAAGATTGAAGCCATGCCCCGTGTATTCACCAAGTCTTTGGAAGTACGCGTACCGAAGGAACTGAATTATGACTTGCAGGCCTTTTCCAAAACCCTGGGTCAGGATGAAGGAACGCTGGCAGCGGCATTGCTGGAATCGGCCTTGCGCGATGCGAGGTCCATGCTGCAAGGTGCAGCGCTGGACGATCTGCAAAAAATAAAGCATGACCTGATGGTGGCCGACTTGCCGGAAAACCAGCCGGGGGTGGAATTTCATGGAGGCGGAACCTGATACCTGCCATAAATTTTTCATAATTGCTGAGTGTTCAACACCCAGACAAGCCAGTTTCTTTTAGTGAATGACCGTGAAAGGAGTATGTCTACGTTAAACAATCTGGTCAAAACACTAAGTGTTGTTAGCAAAAAGCCGCTTATCTCATGGCACTCGTGAGAGAAGCAAGCAAACGAAGCAACGGTGGCGTTAGTTGGTGATCATGCTGTCTATTTTCTTGCGACGGAGCACTGCTCATATACTGTGAGTGCTCAGTGGTGCCAAATTTTGATGGGGTAATGCTTGTATGACCATTAACGCGTAAGGAGCGCGTAAAGCAACGGCAGTCTGGCAGGCAACTCCGAGGGTTTGCGGATGATGATGAAGTTGTTTTTGCCGAAAATATGCGGCAGGTATTCGTGGGCTTCCTGGTCGACGGTCACGCAAAACGGGCGCAGGCCCTGCTGCCTTGCGGCGATCAGGGCCTTGCGCGTGTCTTCGATTCCATAACGGCCTTCGTAGCGGTCGGCGTCGTTGGGTTTTCCGTCGGTGAGCAACAGCAGCAGGCGCTCGCGCGCCTTTTGGCGCCCCAGGATTTGCGTGGCGCAGCGGATGGCTGCCCCCATGCGAGTGTAGTATGCCGGACTGATGCTATTGATGCGGCCGCGCACGGCATCAGCATAAGGCTCATCGAAGGCTTTCAAAGTATGGAAGCGCACGTCGCTGCGCAGCCTGGAACTGAACCCATATAGCGCGAAGCGGTCGCGGGTTACCGACAGCGCCTCGGAAAAAAGAAACAGGCTGTCGCGGATAACATCGATTACGCGCCGTTCTTCGCCTACCCATGCCTCGGTGGATAACGACAGGTCGGCCAGCAGCAGGCAAGCCAGGTCGCGCTCGCGCTTGCGCTGATCCAGATAAAAACGGGTTTCAGCACCAGCATTGTGGGCGAGGTGACGGATATAGGGATCGATATCAATGTCGTTACCCTCAGGCTGCGCCTTGAGGCGCAGGCGAACAGGCAGCAAGGCACTGAACTGCCGCCGCAGGCGTTGCTGGTCGCGTTTCAGGTGCTCGGGAAGCGCGCATGGTCTGGCGTCAGCCATTGGAATCTCGTTGATTCGGCATTGGTCCGGTTTCAGGGTGTGCGTTCTGTAGTCCCATTCCGGCAGCATCCTGCCGCCGTCCAGAGGGGTGTCATCGCCCTCCGTCGCGGGCAGATCGAGGGCCATGCTAAGCTTCTTGGCGATGTTCCTGGAGTCCCGCGCGATAGCGATCACATCCAGATCGTCCGCTGCCTGGGCGAGATCCTGATCCTCGTTTTCCTTGGTTTCATGTTCGACTTTCGCGTATTCGGTCCAACTGAATATCGATTCGGGCCGGAATATCAGAAGACCGCCTTTGCGCTCCGGCATTTCCGTATGCTCGGCCGTCCGGCGTTTTTTATCCGACTGGAGCACGTTCGCCGTTTGGGAAGGCTGATCCGGCGATTTATCCGGCGACGTGTTTTTGCCTGTGGCGGGCAGTTCGGGACGCAGCCATAGCAACACGGGATGGGGCGGTCGCCGCGCCGCGGGGAGCGCTGCAACGCTACCCGGTTTGCGCAGCGCAGCGCGGATCGCCTGTTCCTGTCGCGCTTCGTCCGGCGCCAGCTTGCTGATTTGCGGGCGGCGTGCAATCTCTGCTTCCACCAGCCGACCATAGCGTGCCGCCAGGCCGGGATAGTCCCGGATTATCGCCCGCACGGCGGCCTGGTTTCTGGCCAGCCACGGCAGATGCGGCTGTGGATCGACGGCGCACAGGGCTGCCAGCCAGAAATACAGGTCGCGGTTCAGGCTGGTTGCTGGAAAGGCATCGATTACCGGAGGCAGTCGCAGCACCTGATGATCCACCCATGCGAGATCCACCTTGCGCGCGCTGCCGGCTAGACGTTCCAGCAGCGAGCGTCTGGCGCCGTGGAGCGTTTGCGCCCCCGCCTGCAGCGCCACCCCGTGGTCTCCGCCGAGCGCGCGGAACAGCAGCGCGGCAGCGCGCGAAACGCTAGCCAGCTCGACCGCCGCATCGGGAAAACGGCGTGCGGCCAGGCGGTTTATCAGCCGGTGCCAGGCGATGCCGACCTGTTCTTCCATGTGTCGCCTCGCCTCGCCTCAATCGCCGAAAATCGCGAGGACAACCACCATCAAGGCGCGGGTGATCTCCGGCTCGTCTGATAGGCATTCCACGATGGCCGCGCGGCATGCCACCTGCGGGTCGCAGCCGCCGGCAATCAGCTTCGCCGCGTCGACGATCAGGCGCGTGCCTGGCGCTTCTTCCAGGTCGTGATCGGCAGTGCTGCGCAGGGCGTTGGCAAGGGTAACGAGACGCTTGGCGGTGGCGGGGTCGATACCGGCCTCCGTTGCCACGATTTCGGCCTCTAGGGCCGCTTCCGGAAAGCCGAAAGCGAGCGACACGAAGCGCTGACGGGTGCTGGGTTTCAGACCCTTGAGCAAATGCTGGTAGCCGGGGTTGTAAGAGACGACCAGCATGAATTCCGGCGGCGCTTCCAGTATCTCCCCGGTACGGTCGATGGGCAGAATCCGGCGGTCGTCGGACAGCGCATGGAGCACCACTGTCGTGTCCTTGCGCGCTTCCACCACCTCGTCCAGATAACAGATGCCGCCGTGACGCACCGCCTGGGTGAGCGGGCCGTCTGTCCAGTAGGTGCCGGAGGCGTCGATCAGGTGGCGGCCCACCAGGTCCGAGGCGGACAGATCGTCGTGGCAGGACACGGTATACAGTGCGCGTCCGAGCCGCGCCGCCATGTGTTCGACGAAGCGCGTCTTGCCGCAACCGGTCGGGCCCTTGATGAGCACCGGCAGACGGTTATTATAGGCGAGCTCGAAGACTGCGATCTCGTCGCCGGTCGGTGTGTAGGGAGGGATCAGGCTGGGCACCCTGGCGGCGCGGGCGATTGAGGTAACGGACATGGGAGCGCTCCTTGATTAAGCGGTGAGATAGGCGATGGCGATGACGCCGCCGACTGCGGCCAGATAAGCGGCCATGACGAGGCGCCACACGGGACGTACGCGGCGCAGGCCCATGAAATAGCTCACCACCAGTTGCCCTTTGACGAGCGTGAGCGTCAGCACCGCTGCCATGAGTACCTGACTGGGGGTGCCGGAACCCAGCTCGAAAGTGATCGTGGTGAGCACGAGCAGCACGACCCAGGAGGTGGTGCAGGGTCTTAGTGGAATGGCTTGAAGCAGTTTCATCGGTCGTCCTTTCAATGAATGACGTAAACCAGCGCAAACAGGATGATCCAGACCAGATCCACCATGTGCCAGTAGGAGCCACCGGTCTCCACGCCGGTATGGTTTGCGGCGCTGTAGCGCCCGGCATAGGCTTTGTAGGTGACCACGGCAAGGATAGCCATGCCCATGATTACGTGCATGAAGTGAAAAAAAGTGAGGGCCAGATAGAACATGTAGAACAAGTTGGTGGAGAGGGTGATTCCCCGCGCGAAATCCTGGTGGAATTCCACCAGTTTCAATATCAGAAATATCCCTCCCAGACCGATCGCGCCGGTCAGCCAGTTACCGCAGGCCATGCCGCGTCCCGCCTTGATCGATTGGGTGGCGCGCGCCACGAAATAACTGCTGGTCACGAGGATCACGGTATTGGCGAAACCATAGATGCGGTTGAGCGTGAGTTGCGCAGCGTTGAACAACTGCACGTGGGTACTGCGAGCAAAGGCATAGGCAGCGAAAAGCACACCGAAAACAATCAGTTCGGCGAAGATGAATATCCATATCGCGAAATCCCCGGGCAGGGGCTGCGCAGAATCGACGCTCGCTTCAGTATGCATGGTGGATCACCCTTGAAATGGGCGGGACCGCAGTCCCGCCGTGTTTCGGTCAGGCAGCCAAGGCCTGTTTTATTTCGCTGGTGTACTCGTATTCGCCCGCAATGAAAAAACTGCGCAGATAAACCAGCAAACCGATGAAGAAACCAACTCCAAAGAATTCACGTGCCCAGAAGAATACGCGCGCCTTGTCCTGCACTTGCATAAATGGCATAGGATCGTCCGCAGCACGTTGCAGAATGACTGTTACGATGCCGGCGCCGGTGAGGGCAAGGGTGATGCCCAGCATGCTGAGCACCATAATCCAGAAGCCTGTCATTTCCCAACGCTGGGCGGCAGCGCTGTTTGCTGTACGGCCGCGCAGCAAAGGCATCGCATAGGAAATGATGGCCAGGGAGATCATCGCATAGGCGCCGAAGAAAGCGAGATGGCCGTGGGCGGCGGTAAAATTGGTTCCGTGCATATAGTATTGGGCCGGCGCCAGCGTGATCATAAAGCCCCACAAACCCGCGCCGAGAAAAGCCATGATCGGCGTGCCGAGGGCCCACAACATGGCGGCCTGGTTCGGATGTTCGCGGCGACGCTGCATCAGCATTTTGAAAGAAAAGCCGATGAGTAGTATGAAAGGGATAGGTTCGAGGGCGGAAAAGATCGAGCCGAGCCAGATCCAGTATGAAGGTGCGCCGGTGTAGTAATAATGGTGTCCGATCCCGATGAGTCCGGAAATCAGCGTCATGGCAACAATGATGTAAAGCCATTTTTCCACGATCTCGCGGTCCACCCCGGTCATTTTGATCAGAATGAAACCGAGCAGGGCACCCAGGATCAATTCCCAGTCTCCCTCGACCCAGCCATGCACGATCCACCACCATCCGAAGCTGGCTTTCACGGTGTCTTGCGGGAAGTAAAAGGCAGGAAGGAAAAGCAGCGCCAAACCCCACAGACTGCCCACCAGTATCAGGTTAATAGAAGTCTTGCGCCCCTTGATCAGGGTCATGGTCACATTGAACAGCAGGGAAAGCGCCACCAGAACGATACCGATCTTGGTGGGCAACGGCTGCTCCAGGTAGCCGCGGCCCATGGTGGGCAAAGCCGCATTGCCGGTGATCGCCGCCAGATGGGAATAAGGCACGAAAAGATAAGCGAGGATTGTCAGCGCTGCGGCGGTGAGAAATACCCAGAAAGTGACCAGCGCGAGCCTGGGGCTGTAGAGTTCGGTTTGCGCCTCTTCCGGGACGATAAAGTAAGCGGCGCCCATGAAGGCCATCAGTAGCCATACAATCAGCAGGTTGGTGTGGCTCATGTGCGCAACGTCAAAGGGCAGTTCCGGGAACAGAAAGGTTCCATGCAAATACTGCAAGCCTGCGATCAGCCCGAACACGATCTGGCCGACAAACAGAGCCAGAGCGGCTATGAAGTAGGGCTTTGCCACCTTTTGCGACTGGTATTTCATGATTTTTCCTTTTTGGCGTGTGGGTAGGGAGTCCAATCAACCTTGGATATTGGGCGGCCAGTTGTTGGTGTCGATATTGGAAAGCCATTGCAGGTAGGCCACGAGATCGTCCAGCTGATTCTGGGTGAAATGAAAATTGGGCATCTGCCTTCTTCCTGGTACTCCCGTGGGCTGCGACTTTATCCACGCCTTAATGAATTCAGGCCCTCTGCGTTTGTAGACGTTACCGAGTTCCGGGGCGAAATAGGCGCCTTCGCCATTGATGGTGTGGCAGCCGATGCAGTCGTTGGTGTCGAGTAAATACTTGCCGCGGAGCACGGCAGGTGTCATTTT
>JBDSHM010000564.1:0-4276 GCA_039918495.1 Sulfuriferula sp.
AGCCATCAGCACTGTCAGCGCAGCGTTTACCGAATCGGGGTTGGCGTTGTAGGTGTCGTCAATCAGCGTTGCGCCATGCAGTGCGGACTTGAATTGCAGACGTCCGGCCACACCGCCAAACTCGGACAGACCCGTCACAATTGCGTTGCCCTCCACACCCAGCGCCAGCGCAGCAGCGCTTGCCGCCAAAGCGTTGCGCACATTGTGTTCCCCGGCAACGCGCAGGCTGAATTGCAACTCGCCAACCGGCGTACTCGCCGTCACCTCACTGCCGCGCGCATGCACAACGTAGCCGCCACGAACGGCACACTGCCCAGTCCCGAAATCCAGCACCGGATGTTTGCCAGCCAACTTGCGCCACAATCCGGCGTGAATGTCATCGGCATTGATCACTGCTATACCGCCATCTTTCAGGCCGGAAAATATTTCGCCCTTGGCACGCGCCACATTTTCCACAGAACCCAGCATGCCGACATGTGCGGCGCCTGCGTTATTCACCAACGCCACATCAGGATTTGCCAGTCGCGTCAGATAGTCGATTTCGCCCAGATGATTCATGCCCATCTCGATTACTGCGTATTGATGCTGCTGATTCAATCTCAACAAGGTGAGCGGCATGCCAATGTCATTATTGAAATTACCTTGAGTCGCCAGCACAGCATCGCTGGAACTGGCAACGCGCAAAATGCCGGCAAGCATTTCCTTGACGGTGGTTTTGCCATTGCTGCCGGTAATCGCCACCAGCCGTGCAGGCATTTGTGTACGCCACCAAGCGGCCAGCTGACCCAGTGCCAGCCGCGTGTCGTTAACCACTAACGCGGGCTGCAGATCACAATCGCTCTCTTCCGCAATCATCACCGCCACGGCGCCCTTATCCAGCGCCTGCCGAACAAATTGATGGCCATCAAAACGCTCGCCTTTAATCGCCACAAACAAATCCCCGGGCTGGACAGTGCGGGTATCGGTGGCGACTCGCGTAAATTCCACATCCATGCCGCGCATCTCCGCACGAAGGGCAGTGGCAGCGCGGGAAAGCATCATCATGACCATTCCTCCAGCGCCTGCCCGGCAACAGCGATATCGCTGAATGCATGTCTCACACCTTTGATCTCCTGATAATCCTCATGTCCCTTTCCTGCTATCAGCACCACGTCGCCCGCACCCGCCCTACGCACGGCTGTCGATATGGCAGCTGCGCGATCCGCTTCGATGCGATAGTCTCCACTCATACCTGCGGTGATGCTGGCGATAATGGCCAACGGATCTTCGTTGCGCGGATTGTCTGACGTCACGATTACGTGATCAGCCAGATTGGCGGCAATTGCGCCCATCAGGGGGCGCTTACCGGCGTCACGTTTGCCACCGCATCCAAATACGCAGATCAGCTTTCCGCGCGGATTGATTTCGCGCAGCGTGCAAAGCGCCTTTTCCAATGCATCCGGCGTATGCGCATAGTCCACTACCACCACCGGTTTTTTATGCCCACCCAGCGATTGCATGCGCCCTGCCACCGGCCTGAGCGCTGCCAGCTGCCGGATTGCATCTGCCATCGACACGCCACTGACCAGTAGTGTCGCCAACACTGCGAGCAGATTGTAGGCATTGAAACCGCCGAGTAGCGGCGAGACCAAACGGGCATTTCCCCATTCAGATTCGACATCCATTTCCAGACCAGCTGCACTCAGTTTGAGATTAGTGCCGCGCACCCGGCTGCTACGCATGCCGTAACTCACCACTTCCACCTTGCTGCCGCTTAATTTTCCGGCCAGCGTACGGCCAAACTGGTCATCCACATTAAGTACGGCATAGCGCAGCCCCGGCCAGTTAAACAGCATGGCTTTAGCAGCGGCGTATCCGGCCATGTCGCCATGGTAGTCAAGATGGTCGCGCGAAAGATTGGTGAGTACGGCCACATCAAATTGCACACTATTCACCCGGCCTTGCGCCAAGCCATGCGAGGACACTTCCATCACCGCAGCATGCGCGCCCTGCTCGACATAACCAGCCAATGCCTGTTGCAACACGATGGCATCAGGCGTGGTATTGAGCGATGGCGTCAGCGCATCGTGAAAACCGTTACCCAAAGTACCGATCACTGCACTACGCTGGCCGCTGGCCGACAAGCTTTGCGCCAACCAGTGCGCGCAGGAGGTTTTGCCATTCGTACCGGTCACACCGATCATCCATAATTTGTCGGATGGATTGCCGTACAGTACTGCTGCAATTTCACCAATACGGTCTTTCAGGCCGACTACCGCCACATTGGGCAACTGTGACCACTCTTGCGGCCAGACATAGTCACGCTGCTCCCACAACACACCCGCCGCACCAGCGGCAATTGCCTGGTCCAGGTAATTCCGGCCATCGCTGGTATCGCCCGGGTAGGCCGCGAAACCGCAGCCCGGCGTGACCATGCGGCTATCCGCAGTAAGCGTTTCCAACGTCGCCCCCTGGCGAGCCAGGGCCGCCAGTATCTCGCTGGCTGATTGCGATTCAATCTCCGCCGCGATCACATCGACTCCTCTTCAGCGTGGCTGGATGCCGGCGGCAATACGACGTTGCCGGTGGGATTATCCGGCGTTACATTAAGTGCGCGTAGCGCGCCGCTCATTACACTGCTGAACACCGGCGCAGCGACGATGCCGCCGTAATACTGCCCAGCGTCAGGCTCATCAATCATCACCGCGATAATCAAGCGCGGATTACTGGCTGGTGCCATGCCAATGAAAGAGGCAATGTATTTGTGCGCGGAATAGCGCCCGTTTTCCGGTTTGTGCGCAGTGCCGGTTTTTCCCGCTACACGATAGCCGGCCACCTGAGCGCGCGGCGCCGTCCCTTCTGGCGATACCACCGTTTCCATCATGGCCAGCACCGCACGTGCCGTTGCAGGACTGAATACCTGCACCCCTTTGCCGGATGGATCATCCTGCTTCAACAAAGTAACCGACTTCATCACGCCGTCATTGGCAAACACGGTATAGCCGCGCGCCATTTGCAACAGGCTGACTGCAATACCGTTGCCATAGGCCATAGTTGCCTGATCAATCGGATGCCAGCGTTGATATGGCCGCAGACGGCCGCTGGCAGCGCCTGGGAACCCTACCTGTGGGGCGGTGCCAAAACCGGCTTTATGCAGTTCATTCCAGAAATATTCGGGCTTGAGTTCCAGCGCAATTTTGGCTGCACCGATGTTGCTGGATTTTTCGATAATCTGCGAGATGGTCAACATACCATTGTCATGCGTATCGTGAATGCGCCGGTTACCTACTTCATAGACACCATCACCGGTGTCTATGACCGTATCCGGCTTGATGGTGCCCGCATCCAGCGCAGCCGCTATCGTAAACGGCTTCATCGTTGACCCCGGCTCGTATTCGTCGGTGATCGCATGATTGCGCATCTGCCAGAGCTTGACGCCTTCACGGTTATTCGGGTTATAAGAGGGCGAATTGGCGAGTGCCAGAATCTCACCGGTCTTGGCGTCCAGCACTACAATCGCGCCATCCTTGGCCTTATTGGCGACCACGGCTTTCTGCAATTCACGGTAGGCCAGATACTGGATTTTCATGTCGATCGACAACGCCAGATCGCGCCCCGGCTTCGGGCTCTGGATGCTTTCCACATCTTCCACGATATTGCCGCGCCTATCCTTGATGACACGACGACTGCCAGCTATGCCGGCCAGCCAGCGCTGGTAGCTAAGCTCTATGCCCTCCTGACCCGCATCATCGATATTGGTAAAGCCCAGCAACTGGGCGGTAACATCTGCCGAAGGGTAATAGCGGCGGTATTCACGCCGCAGATACAGCCCCGGGATTCCCAACTGGGTCACGGCGGCAGCCTGGTCAGGCGGCAATAGGCGCTTGATATATACAAATTCGCGGTCTTTGTCATTCAGGCGGATTTGCAGATCCTTTACCGGCATTTCCAATAGCTTTGCCAGATGTTTGACCTGTCCCTGGCTGGCACTAACGGTGCTGGGATTGGCCCATAACGACTCCATCGGCGTGCTTATCGCGAGCGGCTCTCCGCGACGATCGGTTATCATGCCCCGGTGCGCAGGCAAGGCCAGGATCCGATTGGTCACCGCATCGCCTTTACGCTGCAGAAAATCATGGTGCAGCCCTTGCAAATAGACCGCACGCCCCACGAGCGTCAACAGCCACATCATCAACAGTCCCGCCACAACGCGACCGCGCCAGCGCTGCAGATGCAATTCAAGCAAGTGGCTGGACGGGCGAGCGGCAATACGGCTCATTGCGGCTGTCCACCCATG
>JBDSHM010000565.1:0-12633 GCA_039918495.1 Sulfuriferula sp.
GGTTTTCATGGTGATTCCTTTATATTGATATGGATTTAATGCTGCAAATATGTTTACGGAAAATTGAATTTATGCACGAGTATAGCGGTTGCAATTGGATTACGATTTGACAGATTCGCTACATGGCTAATAAGAAACCTGTTTGCCGGTAAAGTTTTGCAGAATATAGCCGAAACTTCATTATGAACGCCATGAATGCCCATCGATCACCAGCTCTTGATCAGGTTTTGCTTTCCGAGATTATCGGATCACTCAGTTATGCCCTTGATCTGACTGAAGGTTTGCCAGCGGGACATAGTCTGCGCAGCTGTTGGGTCGGCATGCATGTGGGTCAGCGAATGGGTATGAATAACCATGAGCTGTCCCATCTTTACTACAGTACTCTGCTGAAAGATGCGGGTTGCAGCAGTAATGCGGCGCGTTTGTTCGAGCTCTATGGAGCGGATGAGCGTCTGATCAAACGTGACTTCAAGGAAGTTGATTCCGACAGTTTGATGCACCTGGGTCGCTTCGTTCTATCCCATGCCGGGGTTGGAAAATCCTTGCATGAGCGGGTTACCCGCATTATGAATCTGGCACAAAATGGTAACGAGTTCGCAACCGAGCTGGTTGCGACACGTTGCGAGCGGGGCGCGAATATCGCGCAGCAACTGGGCTTTGATGATGAGGTGGCGGACGGAATACGCTGTCTGGATGAGCACTGGAACGGTCAGGGAAAACCTGCGCGATTGGTGGGTGCCCAGATACCGCTCAATGCCAGAATTGCTTTGTTATCGCAGGTGGTCGATGTATTCCATTCAGCTGGCGGGGCTGCGCTTGCCATAGCGGAAGTGAACAAACGCTCTGGATCATGGTTTGATCCGGATGTGGTGGAGGCTTTCAATGAAGTCGAAAAGCAAACGGATTTCTGGGTTGCTTTAATTGACAATAGCCTGCAGCAAAAGGTCAGCTTGCTGGAACCAGAATCGAAAGTGATCAGGATTGATGAATCCCGTCTGGATACGATTGCAGAAGCCTTTGCCCAGGTCGTTGACGCCAAAAGCCCCTATACCTATGGCCACAGTAGCCGCGTGGCCACCTATGCAATGGCGGTTGCAAAAGCCATGGGTTTGTCTGAAACGAGGCAGCGATGGTTGCGCCGAGGTGCATTGCTGCATGACATCGGTAAACTCGGCGTGAGCAATGCCGTTTTGGATAAGCCGGGCAAGCTGGATGCGTATGAGTGGGAGCAGGTCAAATCACATGCAGCACATTCAGAACAGATTCTGGCGCGCCTGGATATTTTTTCAGAACTGTCATTTGTCGCAGGCGCGCACCATGAACGGCTGGATGGAAAAGGCTATCCAAGAGGATTAAAGGCCGAACAGATTTGCCTCGAAACACGGATCATCACCGTCGCCGATATTTTTGATGCGATCACTGCGGACCGGCCCTATCGCGGACCGATACCCGTACCGGAGGCGATCGTCATCATGGAGAAAGAACGCGGCACGGCAATAGATGGGGATTGTCTGGACGCTTTAAAACGCGTGCTACCCGATCTCGATCCATAGGCCAGCATTGATTTGAAAATGATAATAACCTGATGTTTCCTAACTAGCCGGGATGGATGCCATGATCGCTACGATTGAAATTATGGGAAAAAACGTACGGGTTCAATGGAGCGAAGCAGCTGAAAAGGCGCTGAATAAACTGACTAGCCCGCTTTTGGTAGAAATGGAGTTGTTATTCAGCTGCCTGATAAGAAAAGCAGTCCGGTTCAGACAGGATGACCATCCGGAAAATTTTGTATCCGTTACCCCGCAACTGAAAGTGCGTTTCCGTCCGGTAATGACCAGGGCCTGCCGCATAAGTGATCTTGGTGGCAGCGAAACGCCGCTCGCCGATTTTCCGATTAAAAAACCATCCGCATTTGTCCCCAAATATCTGTACATCGATCATCACCATGGTCAATGGGTAGGTGAATTTCATATCGCCAAATTAGATAAGGAAAAATAATTAACTACCTGGATTGATCGTTCAGGCACCGAGCGATCCTCTCTCGTACTTTCATGCTATTCCGGTTGTGGATTTCTATCGGCGTCGTCAGTTAGCAACATGCTGGCGTTGCGCCATGATTTTGATTTATTCCGGTTAATACAAATAAGTTGGATTAAGTGTCTCCTTCCAGAGACAACGCGGATATAACAGGCTCCCTGTTTGTAATAAATCCGATTCCTTCGCGTTTTCTCAAGCACCTAGCGTTAAACCGTTTAGAAAACCTGTTCTGGTTTTCAAGTGAACGGTATTACCCGATTTTCCCATGGGTTGCTCTCTGAACACTTTGGAGATGTCTCGAATCGGAGACAGCGAACTTAGTATTTTGAAGCAGAAATAATTCATAATGCATTGATATATAAAATAATATTAAATTGGCACGCATCATGCTTTAGACTTGAGCGGTCTGCCTTAATTGCAGGCATGCTGGTTTCTGCATCAAGTCAACAGTGTTGCTTGATTATATAAATTGAAATTTTGAAGGAGTACTCAGGATGAAAAATACAGATACACAAATCATGAAGCAAATATTGATTAACCTGCTGGCTGGTGCTGCTATTTTTGCTACTGCAGGGTCTGCATCAGACGTTGGTTTGAATGCAAATGCAGGGATCGGGTCATCTGCAGCCACAACCCATTCCAATGCGGCCACGGGAGCGAGTGTAAATGGTTCTGGGCAGATGGGTACGGAAGGCAACGCCAATCAGAACTCGACAATATCACCCAATGGAACCAGCGGTATGGAAAAAGCCCATGGCAGTATGAACGAGATGGGTAGCGGACATGAAAAAGCGACTGTTAACGGCTCGGCGAAGCATTCAGCCAAATCCTCTCACCAGCGTAAATCGCACACCACGGAAAAATCGAGCGTCACGGAACAACCGAGTTCCAATGAATAAATAAGATGCAATATTGGTGCAAAGAAGTTACTCCATACTCACGCATGGAGTTGCGTTATCACACCCACGCAATGTCCTCTGACTTCAGTAATGGGTCAAGCTTGACTGTTTTAAACGGAGCTTTGTGCCAAAACATCCGCTTCTGTGCGTTAACGCACAGAAGCGGTGTAGCAGGCCGCATAAACTGGGCGCGGATTTAGCGTTGGTATTATTTAAGCGCGTGGTACGTTCCAAGAGATAGCCAGTATAAACCCATGGACTTTCAATTCACTCACATGATCCGTTCCACTCAACATAGCGTCCATAGATTATGGAAACACTACCTCGGGTGGACAGGCAAAGGAGATTTGTTTCACCTGTAACTTCACATTTAGAGAGATGGGTTAGCGCTGTCAGCATGATATTTGCTAGGTATTCATGTGACGAAATATTTATTTAGCCTGAATCTAGCGAAAAGGAAATGCATGTGTACCCAGTAACCTCGATCTAAATGTAAATACTGTAATTCATGTTGAGCAAATTTTCTGATTCCGCGCCAGCGCCAAACATGCGTGGTTAGCGGGTTTATAAAAACTGAGCAATCCGGCTAGTTGAAATAACAATACTGATGTGAGGATACCCCAATGTTTGGTGGCTATGAGCATCCAGTTTTAAGCTTGGCAAAACGGCTAGTCAATCCGTTGGTTATTTTCATTTCACTGATTATTGCAGTCGTGATCGAACACCAGAAATTTGATGGCTTGTACCTGCTGCTCGGAATACTGGCATTTTTGGTCGCATCACAAGTATTCGATGGCTTCGACTTTTATGAAAAACCGATTTTGCATCGAGCCAGCATTTTTATCCATGCGAGAAACCTATTGGTGGCCTGGACTATAGTGCTGGTCATCCTGGGCGCAATAGGATCATTCAGCGGCATAGTCAACGACTACAACCCGAGAGTGCTGTTGCTGTGGAGTCTGATTACGCCGGTGTTGTTGTTCATTGGGCATTCTCTGGTGCGCAGCTATCTGGAGTTGCTGCGTAACAATGGCAGCAGTGTCCGGCGTTCGGTGATTGTCGGTGCAAATGATTTGGGTCACAAGCTTGCCGACAGAATTTATCAACAGCGCAGTCTGATGACCAAAGTCGAAGCATTTTTCGATGACAGGGAAGGAGAGCGTTGCGAGAACGAGCTGAAAAATGTGGTATTTGGTGGAATCGGCGATGTGGCAACTTATGTTGCGGAACATGAAATTGATCTGGTTTATATCACACTGCCAATACTCAATCATCCGCGCGTGATTGATTTGGTGAATTCACTCAGAAACACCACTGCGTCCATCTATTTTGTGCCGGATGTATTCATGTTTGATCTGGTACAGGCGCGGCTTGATAACGTCAATGGTATTCCAGTCATCTCGGTATTCGAGACGCCGCTGACGGGTATCAATGCGATACATAAACGGGCATTTGATATCGTGGTTGCGAGCCTGATTTTATGTGGGATCGCACCGCTGCTTGCCGCTATTGCGCTGTTGGTGAAAACGACTTCAAAAGGGCCGGTGATCTTCAAACAGCGCCGTTATGGCATGGATGGCGATGAAATCATGGTCTACAAATTTAGGTCGATGTGTGTTTGCGAGGACAGCCAGATTGTCACACAAGCGACCCAAAATGATGCGCGTGTGACCCGGATTGGTGCCATTTTACGGCGAACTTCCCTGGATGAATTGCCACAGTTTTTCAATGTCTTGCAAGGAACGATGAGCATAGTGGGGCCGCGTCCGCACGCAGTGGCTCATAACGAACATTACCGCAAGCTGATTCATGGCTATATGTGGCGACACAAGGTGAAGCCGGGTATTACCGGTTGGGCTCAGATCAATGGCTACAGAGGCGAGACGGATACCATCGACAAGATGGAAGGGCGGGTTATTTATGATATCGCCTATTTGAAAAGCTGGTCGGTGTGGCTGGATTTGACCATTATTTTTCGGACGCTGAAATTGGTTCTAAAAGATAGCCATGCATATTGACAAGATCAGGTTTCAAGCACGCTTTGCGCGAAGTGATGGCCTGAAACATGCTTAATCAGAAATAAGAACTATTTTAAGAGGTGAATTTGTTATGCGATTGAAAATAAATAATTTCATTGGGATTTTTGCGTTATTGTTAGCGGGACTGATGGGACCTTGGATGGGTAATGCACTGGCTGCCACCGAGCAAACAGCAAATCAGCGAATACAGAATGCGGATAATACGAGCCCACCCGATATTGTTGCAGCTGCATACAGAACGGAAACTTTTTCAGACTACATTCGCCTCCGGTCGGAGGCTGCAGTAACAACAGATAAATTCACGGTGTCTTCGGTATCCGAAGTGGATGTCTGGACTATGCTTGTGGCGATATTTGGATTGATCTCACTCCGGTTATGGCACGGCGGAAAAAAACGCTTTCCAGCAATTAATTGATTCCTCAGCGCGTTACCTCACCAACTTGGTTCAGCTCAAATTGTGATGATGAAAATATCGGCAAACTCAATTGAGACGTGTCAGTTAGTTGTAACAAAAAATGTTTTTTTGTTAATGCTGCTTACGATGGTTTCGACGGCTGCAAATGCAGATCCAGATGGATTTTTCAGTCCCTATGTGATGGGTTCATACAATTATGATAGCAACTTTTTTCGCTTGCAAAATGATCAGGCAGCAATGGCCAAGCTGGGTACGAGCAACATGGCGGAGTCCTATTTCCTGCTTTCTGCCGGAGCAAATATGAACTTGCACATTAGTCGTCAGCTTATAAAAGCCAGGGCTGAGGTGAATCAGACCCGTTTCAATAAATATAAAGTATTGAATTTTGATGGGTATGACGGTTTGCTGCAATGGGATTGGCTGATAGGTAGTGCATTAAGTGGGGACGTCGGGGCCAGCGAAAAAACGGTTCAAGGCAGTTTTGTGAATATTCAGCAGCCGATCAATAATCTCATTACTGTGAAGCAGGCTTTTTTCCATGGCGGTCTCCAACTGGGGGCGCCATGGAAAGTGAAATTTGGGGTAGAAAAAAATCAGACCACAAATAGTTTAGCCAGTCAGTACACACTGGATTCAACGGTCGATACCTATAAAACCGGCCTGCAGTATCAAACCAGAAAAGGTAGTTTGCTTGAACTGACGAGCCAAATGAGTGACGGGCGTTACCCGAATCGTCAAATTGTGGGTTTGGCGCCCGTTGATAATGGCTATAAGCAGTGGGATAACGGTATTGAGGCAACTTGGGAGCCGACCGGAAAAACCAAATTGCAGGGTCACTTGAATTATACCCAGCGACGTTACGCAGACGTACCTCAACGAGATTTTTCTGGTTTCACCGGCCTACTCTCGGCCAATTGGCAGATAACAGATAAAACCGGGCTGGGACTGCTTTTTTATCGGGACATTGGTGTAGTCGAAAATTCCACTGCCAGCTATTCAGTGAATCGTGGAGTTGCTTTATCGGCAGCCTGGAAGGCGACTGACAAAACGGTATTCAATTTGAATATTGCACAGAGTCGTATTTCCTACACGGGCGATCCTGGGTTTGTATTGTCAACAGCGCCTGCCCGGGAAGACAAATTATCTACCGTGCAAGCAGGTGTGAGCTATGCAGTCCTGCGCAATACCAATCTGGGGGTGACCTTGCAGCGTGGAGTCAATCAATCCAATCAGGATTTGCTGAGTTACCGATTCAACAGTGTGATGCTTAATTTGCGCAGTGCTTTTTGATGAATGACATTGGTTTCGGACGGGCACATATTTTTCACGGGATGGTTAATCAATGAGTAAATATTTCAAAATATTATTTGGGTTGATGTTGGTTGTGTGGATGGGGTTTACGCATGCTGCGGATTTGCCGTTGGGTCCCGGTGATGTGCTCAAGATTTCAGTCTATGGCAGTCCTGATCTGAGCCTTGAAACCCGGGTAAGCGAATCGGGCAGCATTTCGTTTCCTTTGATAGGTGAGGTGGTAGTGGGGGGATTAACCCCGGCTGCAGCTGAAAAACTGATTGCCAGTCGTCTGCAAACCGGCGGCTTTTTACGCAAGGCTGAAGTGAATATTCTGGTTACGCAATTTCAGGGCCAGATGGTATCCGTGTTGGGTCAGGTCAAGCAGCCCGGACGATACCCAATCGAAGGCAAACGTAATCTGACTGATATTCTGGCGCTTGCCGGCGGCGTCGATGCGAAAGGAGCAGATACAGTGGATCTGATTCGCACACGCAATGGCAAAACGACCAAAACAAGGATCAACATCGTCGACATGGTGCGTAGTGGTTCGCTTGATCAGGATTATGATTTGGCCGGCGGAGACCTTATCTATGTGGAACGTGCTCCGGCGTTTTACATCTATGGCGAAGTGCAAAAACCCGGCGCCTATCGACTTGAACCCAACATGACAGTGCTGCAGGCATTGTCGGCAGGTGGTGGTCTCACCCAGCGTGGTACAGAGCGCAATGTTCGCATCAAGCGCAAGATGGCGGATGGAAAGCTTGAATCGCTGAAAGCCCGGCTTGATGATATGGTCCAGCCGAATGACGTCGTGTATATCCAGGAAAGCCTGTTTTGATGAGGATGTGCCATGAGTTTTAATCAGTTCTGGATCATTCTGCGTGCGCGTTACAAACTGGTTCTGGCCGCTTTGTTGATCACGGTGGGAACGGTATTTGTCATCAGTTTGTCGTTGCCAAAAACCTATATGGCAACCAATACCCTGGTGCTGAATTACAAAGGTACCGATCCGCTCACGGGACAGGCACCCCCGGCACAGGTCATGGATAATTACATGGCAACGCAGGTCAATATTGTCGAAAGCGAAAATGCGGCGATGAAGGTGGTAGCTGCGCTTAAAATGGACCAGCAGGCTTCAGCCATACAGCAATTCAAAGCTGAAACAGGGGGTCATGGCGATATCCGAAATTGGCTTGGCAAACGCTTGTTGCGAAATCTGGATGTAACGCCAGTGCGTAATAGCAGTGTGCTGAATATTACCTACACCAGCACCGATCCTGTATTGGCAGCGACAGTCGCCAATGCGTTTGCTGCGCAATATCAGGCACTTGTAGTGCAGCTTACGGTAGCGCCATTGCAACAGGCTTCCGGATTTTTTACCCAACAGTTAAAGACGCTTCAGAACAATCTGGAGTCCGCGCAGCGCAAACTTTCCAAATATCAGCAGAACAAGGGCATTGTCAGTGTGGATAGCCGACTTGATGTGGAGACCGCGCGCTTGAATGATTTGTCGAACCAGTTGGTAACGGCACAAGGTCAGGCGATGGAAGCGGGGTCGCGCCAGCGCATGGCGCAAGGGAATAACGCCAACGAATCACCGGATGTGGCAGGCAATCCGCTCATACAGAGCCTTAAAATTAATCTGGGCAACGCCGAGTCGAAATTTTCGGAAATCTCCCAGCGGCTGAATAAAAATCATCCACAGTATCAGGCAGCAAAAGCAGAAGTTGATCAACTGCGCGCCGACCTTAATCGGCAGATTCATATTACCTCCAGCAGTGTGGGTAATAACGCGCGTATTTTGCAGCAGCATGAGAGCGAAATTCGCGCCGCGCTGGCTGCCCAAAAAAGCAAGGTGCTGACTTTGAATCGCTCGCGCGATGATATGGGGATATTGAATAAGGAAGTCGAAAACGCGCAGCTGGCATACCAGGCTGCCGCACAACGCTATTCCCAGGTGCAGTTGCAGGGGCAATCCACCCAGTCTGACGTGGCGATACTCAATCCGGCAACGGTGCCCACTTTCCCGTCGGGTCCCAAGATACGGTTCTACACCATGGCATCGCTGATCTTGGGTGCCATGCTCGGACTGGGACTGGCGCTGCTGGTTGAAATGCTGGATCGTCGGGTGCGCTCCGCTGACGATTTAACCCGGCTCCTGCATGTTCCTGTACTGGGAGAGATCGGATGGGGAATAGCACAGCATCAACGCCTTGGTTTGCTTCCAACCCCATTAAAACATCACTTGTTCTCAAGTTGAAAGGACAATGGATATGAAGTTAAGTACGCCTGTACCCCCCTTAAATACGGGTGGCCGTGAATCCAGAATGGGACGTATCCTGCTGGATAAAGGCAAGCTCACCCTGGCTCAGGCTGAGCAGGTAATCCAATTGCAACAGGAACGCGGCATGCGTTTTGGTGAGGCTGCCCAGATTCTCGGTTTTATCACGGAATCCGATATTCAGCAGGTGCTGGCGCAGCAATTCGATTATCCGTATCTTCAGCCAGGAGAGATCAATTTCCCGCCGCAGTTGGTGGCCGCTTATCAACCGTTCAGCAAGCAAGTGGAAACCCTGCGTGCGATTCGTACTCAGCTGATGATGCAGTGGTTTTCCGCTGGTCACAAGGCGCTAGCACTGGTCAGCGCCAATCCTGAAGAATCCAGTATGTTTGCCGCCAATCTGGCGGTAGTGTTTTCCCAGCTGGGCGAACATACCGTACTGGTGGATGGCAATCTGCGCACCCCGCTTCAACACGAGCTATTCAGGCTCGGCAACAGACAGGGATTGTCAGATATTCTGGCTGGCCGGGTGGGCCTGGAAACCTTATGTAAAGTGGAATCCTTCCTGAATCTATCGATACTGCCTGCGGGCACGATAGCGCCCAATCCGCAAGAATTGCTGGGCCGACCCTCATTCAAGGCCATCAACGATGGATTATCGAGTAGGTTCGATATTATTTTATATGATGTATCGGCCTATTCGACCGGGACGGATGCTTTGGCGATTGCATCGGTGTCAGGAGGCGTGCTGTTGGTCGCACGTAAAAACAAAACGCGGCTGGCTGATTTGAACGAGATGAATGAGCAACTCGGGCGTAGCGGTGCCAAAGTGATTGGCTCGGTCATAGTGGAATTTTGATGCTGTTGGATCCTGTATTTCTGACGGCTTCGAAACCCGGATCCAATCCGCTCAACAGAGGGATCGGCTATGGCATTCAGTGATCAGGCCATAAAAAAACCCTGGCAGATGCTATTGGATATGGCTGGACGCAAGGCAGCTTACCGTCTGCCGACGCATGCCAGACTGCGCCGCAACAACTTCGATCTGCTCCGATTTTTGCTGGCATTGACGGTGTTTCTATACCACTCATATGTATTGTCGGAGGTGGCGACTTTGTCTGTTTTCGACCAAATCCTGTCGGCTGATCTGGCGGTGAAATCCTTCTTTATCGTGAGCGGATTCCTGATTTTCATGAGCTATGAAAATTCCCGCGATATCCGCAGCTATTTCGTCAAACGCGCCAAACGCATCTACCCGGCCTATTTTTTTATGATTCTGGCTGGAGCCACGCTGGCACTGATTTTCACCAGCCATGCCCGTGATGGATTTTTCTTTACCCAGCTTGTGAAGTATGTGGCCAGCAATCTGGTGTTCCTGAATGTGCTGCAAACAAGCGTGCCGGGATTGTTTGATGGTAATCACGTGCACGCCATTAACGGTGCCTTGTGGACACTGAAAATCGAGGTCATGTTCTACCTGTTTGTGCCCCTGGCCGTACTCGCTTTCCGCCAGTTTGGCCGATTGCCGATGATGGCGCTGTTCTTCGCTGGATCGGTTCTTTATTCGGCGGTCATGTTTCATTTTGCCAATCAGACCGGTTTGCCGATATATCTTGAGCTGCAACGTCAACTGCCGGGCCAAATCGCCTTTTTTATCGCAGGTGCAGCAGCTTATTACTATTTTGATAGCTTGAGCCGATACGCAGTCTGGCTGGTACCAGTGGCTGCGGTTGCGTTTGCCTTGCAAGGAAAATTGCCCTGGCTTGGAGTCGAGCCGCTGGCGTTGGCTGTTCTGGTTATCGGTTTTGCCTGTCTGTTGCCCTATGTTGGTGACTTTGCGAAATACGGCGATTTTTCGTATGGGATGTACATCGCGCATTTCCCGATTCTGCAATTGCTGATTGCCTATGGTTTATTCAGAGAATCACCCATTGGCGCATTGCTGCTTGCAGCAATATTGGTATTGACTACAGCTTTTTTATTGTGGCATTTCGTGGAAAAACCGTTTCTGCGCAAATCGTCTCATTATGTAGAGGCCAAGCGTGCTTAACAGGCGCTCTCTTATGAAGACTTTTGGCGTAACGGAAAGACCGCGTCTTGCACGCGGCGCTGCTGGATTCTGTGAAGTGGTCTGCTGCTCGGGAGATGCATCCTATATCGGATGCTGATTGGCCTTAAATCTTACTATGTTAAAAATCAATATCCTTCTGCCGTGTAGTGGCCAACACCCGGTGGGTGGTTTCAAAGTGATTTACGAATATGCAAACGCGCTCGTCCAAAGAGGAAATAGCGTAACGGTAATTCATCCAATGATTCTGGATGCTGCCGAGATACATGACTATCAGCGGTTGAGGATTAAGGCCCGCTATTATAAGCAGAGATTTACTCGTCAGCATCGTCCTGATCCCTGGTTCCGGCTCCATCAAAAAGTTCGGACATTGTGGGTACCATTCCTTGATCAAAAATACATTCCGGATGCTGACATTGTGGTTGCCAGCGCCTGGCAAACAGCAGAATGGGCGAGCGCTTATCCAGAAGGAAAAGGTCGAAAATTCTACCTTATTCAGCATCTGGAGACTTGGTCAGGAGCCCATGAACGGGTCACGGCAACGTGGACGCTTCAGTTTCATAAAATTGTCATTGCGAATTGGTTGCAGGAATTCGCAGCGTCCCTCGGAGAAGCTTCCACTTACATTCCGAACGGTCTGGATTTTGGTGCTTTCTCGATGAGCAACCCCCCTGCAGACCGAGACCCCGCTACGGTAATCATGCTTTACCACGATGCCGATTGGAAAGGATCGCAAGATGGCCTCCAAGCTTTGCGTTTGGTGCGCAAACGGATCCCGCAGCTCCGCGCGATCTTGTTTGGGGTTCCGGATGTACCGCCCGGCTTGGAAGACTGGATTAGCTATTACCGACTTCCGGAGCAGGCTTTGCTTTGCGAGCTGTATAACCAATCAGCCATTTGTCTGGCAACAAGCTGGACCGAGGGCTGGGGTCTGGTACCTTGTGAAGCGATGATGTGCGGTGCTGCAACCGTGATGACGGATATTGACGGGCACCGCGAATTCGGCATTCATGAAAAAACGACCCTGTTTGCTCCTGCTAAGTCACCGGAACGGCTCGCGGAGAATGTCGTGCAGCTGATCCAGGAGAACGAGCTGAGATTGAAAATTGCCAGACAAGGGCATGAGCATGTCCAGCAATTTACATGGAATAGAGCAGTTGATGCTTTTGAGCACGTCTTGCAAGCGACTTAATTATATGAATCCTAACGCTTATGAATGACTCATTGCGTAGCAAGGTGCTGTCAGGCCTTTTTTGGTCCATTGCCCAGAATTTCGGTCTTAAGCTCATTTCGCTACTGCTCTTCATGGTACTCGCACGCGTGCTCGACCCGCATGAACTGGGTGTATTCGCGGTGGTGATGGTGGTGATGGCATTTGTCAATCTCTTCGTCGAGCAGGGATTGAATGAAGCTATCGTTCAGGCCCAAAAAATCACCATACCGCAGTTGAATACTGCATTCCTGATTAACTTTACGATGGCGGTGCTGATATATATTCTGTTGTGGTTCCTTGCGCCGCTCATTGCCACACACTTGAAGATTCCCCAATTAACGGTCATCTTGCATGTGGCTACATTGGGTATGCTGGTCAGTGCCGTCAC
>JBDSHM010000566.1:0-7656 GCA_039918495.1 Sulfuriferula sp.
ATCTACCCCCGGCTGCTGTGCCAGCCACCCCAGTACGTAATCCAGGTCTTCGGCAAAACGCGGCAGCGAAGCAAAGTTATCGTCATCGCTGCGCCCATGACAGCGTGCATCAAACAACAGTACGGCATAACCCGCCTGGTGCAGTGGTGCCGCCACCGGCAGCATCATCTCGGCATTGCTGCCCCAGCCATGCAACACCGCCACTGCCGGAGCCCGTGCATTATCGGGAGTGGAGATATACCAGCCGAACAATTTTTTGTTGCGCGCGCTGGGGATGGAAACGGTCTGGTAAGCCAGACCGCGCTGCGCAGGTGAGCCCTCCTCAAGGATGCGCGGCGCACGCAGGCTGTAACGGATGAGCCAGTTTAAACCCGTGATGACAATCGCGATTGCCAGCAGGGCGAACACAACCGATGCGAGCGACATGTCTGTCTGATTCAGTCGTGTTCCTCAACCCCAAATAGCGCCAGTTTGAGTTTTCTCAGCTGGTCGCGCAATTCGGCAGCGCGCTCGAATTCAAGATTCCTGGCCGCAGTCAGCATTTCCTTTTCGATACGTTTGAGGTCGCGGGTGAGGGTTTTTTCGTCCATCGCCTTATAACTGGCCAGATTTTGCGCAGCCTTGAGTTCCTGGCGCGCGCTATCCATATCGTATACGCCGTCGATGATGTCCTTGATACGCTTGACGACGCCACGCGGCGTAATGCCGTGTTCAAGATTAAACGCAATCTGCTTGTTGCGGCGACGCTCGGTTTCATCCATGGCACGCCGCATTGAGTTGGTGATGCGGTCGCCGTACAGAATGGCACGACCATTGAGGTGACGGGCGGCGCGACCGATGGTCTGGATCAAGGAGCGTTCGGAACGCAGAAAGCCTTCCTTGTCCGCATCGAGAATAGCCACCAGCGAAACTTCCGGGATATCCAGCCCTTCGCGCAGCAGGTTGATGCCCACCAGCACGTCGAATAATCCCAGACGCAGGTCGCGGATGATTTCCACGCGCTCCACAGTATCAATATCGGAATGCAGGTAACGCACCTTGATGCCATGCTCGGCCAGATAATCGGTGAGGTCTTCCGACATGCGTTTGGTCAGTGTGGTTACCAGCACGCGCTCGCCCAATGCCACGCGCAGATTGATTTCGGATAGTACATCGTCTACCTGACTGGTCGCCGGACGCACTTCGATTTGCGGATCGACCAGCCCGGTGGGCCGCACAACCTGCTCAACCACTTGGCCTTGATGTTGCTGTTCGTAATCCGCCGGGGTGGCCGATATAAATACGCTCTGGCGCATCACGCTTTCGAATTCGTCAAAGCGCAGCGGTCGGTTATCCATTGCTGAAGGCAGGCGGAAGCCGTAATTGACCAGATTTTCCTTACGCGCGCGGTCGCCCTTGTACATGCCGCCGATCTGCGGAATGGTGACATGGGATTCATCGATAAACATCAACGCATTCGGCGGCAGGTAATCGATCAGCGTCGGCGGCGGTTCGCCTGGATTGCGGCCCGACAAGTGGCGGGAATAGTTTTCGATACCCTTGCAGAAGCCCAGCTCATTCATCATTTCCAGATCGAAGCGGGTGCGCTGTTCCAGGCGCTGCGCTTCCACCAGCTTGTTTTCCTTGTAATAAAACTCCAGGCGCTCGCGCAATTCGATCTTGATTGCCTCGATAGCACGCAGTGTCGTGCTGCGCGGCGTAACGTAATGACTCGACGGATAAACGGTATAACGCGACAGCTTGTGCATCAGGTGGCCGGTGAGCGGGTCGAACAGGGTAATCGATTCGACCTCGTCGTCGAACAGCGAAATGCGCACCGCATGCTCGGCGCTTTCCGCCGGAAAGATATCCAGCACATCGCCGCGTACACGAAACACGCCACGCTTGAATTCGATCTCGTTACGGTCATATTGCATGGCGATGAGGCGTTGAATGGCATCGCGCTGACCCAGCTTTTCGCCCTGATGGAGATGCAGGATCATGCCGTGATAATCAACCGGATCGCCGATACCATAGATCGCTGAAACCGTCGCTACAATCACGCTGTCATTGCGTTCCAGCAGCGCCTTGGTGGCCGACAGGCGCATCTGTTCGATATGCTCGTTGATGCTCGAGTCTTTTTCTATAAACAGATCGCGTGCCGGTACATAGGCTTCGGGTTGATAGTAATCGTAATAAGAAACGAAATATTCGACCGAGTTTTCCGGAAAAAACTCGCGCATCTCCGAATACAACTGCGCTGCCAGCGTTTTGTTCGGCGCCATGACGATGGCAGGACGCCCGAGCCGGGCGATCACATTGGCCATGGTATAAGTCTTGCCCGAGCCGGTCACACCAAGCAGCGTCTGAAACGCCAGGCCATCGTTTATGCCTTCCACCAGTTTGTCGATCGCGGCGGGTTGATCCCCGGCCGGAGGGAATGGTTGATGAAGACTAAAGGGACTATTGGGAAAAGTAGCAATCACAGGTAAAATTCGCGCTTTCAAGTAGCCTGACTCAACATTACATCCTAACACGCCAGTTGCACCTACCCTAAGGACCCAAGTTGGAACTCTCGAAGCGCGTACAGGCCATCAAGCCCTCCCCCACCCTTGCGGTCACCGCCCGCGCAGCCAAATTAAAAGCGGAAGGCAAGGACATCATCGGCCTCGGCGCCGGTGAACCGGATTTTGATACCCCGCAGCACATCAAGGATGCCGCTGTTGACGCCATTGCACGCGGTTTTACCAAATATACCCCGGTTGGCGGCACGCCATCCCTGAAGCAGGCGATCATTGCCAAATTCAAGCGCGACAACGGGCTGGACTACACTGCCAAACAGATACTGGTGTCATGTGGTGGTAAACAAAGTTTTTTCAACCTGGTACAGGCGCTGATTAATCCGGGCGATGAAGTCATCATTCCCGCGCCGTACTGGGTGTCCTATCCCGATATCGTAATTCTGGCTGGGGGCAAACCGGTAATTATCGAAGCCGGCATTGAACAGGGCTTTAAAATTACGGCGTCACAACTGGAAGCCGTACTGACTGCCAATACTCGGCTGGTTGTGCTCAATAGCCCCAGCAACCCGTGTGGAGCAATATACAGCCTGGATGAACTGGCTGCCTTGGGCGAAGTCCTGCGGCGTCATCCCCAAGCCATAATCGCCACGGATGACATGTATGAACATATCCTGTTGCAAGATGGTCCGTTCGTGAACATTCTCAATGCCTGCCCCGATCTTTATCCGCGCACCATGGTACTCAACGGCGTATCCAAAGCCTATGCGATGACCGGTTGGCGCATCGGCTATTGCGGCGGGCCGGAAGCGCTGATTACGGCAATGGAAAATGTGCAGTCGCAGTCCACCTCCAATCCGACCTCGATCTCGCAAGTTGCCGCCGAAGCGGCGCTGAATGGCGACCAGGACTGCATTCTGCCGATGTTGACTGCTTTCCGTGAGCGCCATCAGTTTGTTGTAGAAACACTCAACGCGATCCCCGGGGTAAATTGTCTCTATGCTGGCGGCGCTTTTTATGCTTTTCCGGATATGCGTTTGGCCATAGCCAAACTGCACCGCGAAGGTAAAATCGCCAGTGCCAGCGATGTCGCATTCAGCGAATACCTGCTGGAACAGGCTGGTGTGGCGGTGGTTCCGGGTTCAGCTTTCGGTGCCGAGGGGTATATCCGGTTGTCTTTTGCAACTTCAATGGACAATCTCAAGGCGGCGCTGGAGCGTATACGTAAACTGCTCACCTGATTCAATCCCCACTACCCATCAACGTAAAAAAGGCCGGAAATCCGGCCTTTTTTACGTTCATAACGCCCTGTTAAAAACGATGGTTATATTGCACGCTCAGAATATCCACACTGTTACTGTAGGTGCCCACCAGCTTTCCGTTACTGGTAGTGCTTGAATTGATTGATGAATTATCCACAAAAATGTGGGCATAGCCTGCATCCAGCGAATCCGCCTGAGTCAGCTTGTAGCTGGCGCCGAATGTCAGCCAGATGCGATCTGCGTCCGGTATACGTGCGGTACGATAAGCATCGGAGACCGGTGACTCGTCATAGGCGATGCCGCTACGCAGTTTCAAGTTGCTCGTGGCCTGGTAATTGGCGCCCACCGCATACCGCATCGTGTCTTTCCAGTTTTCAGGAGTGAGCGAGACCAGCGCACCCGAATCCCGCACAATACGCAATTCCTTGAAGCGGCTCCAACGTGTCCAGGTCGCGTCCGCCATTACCGCCCATTGCGAGTTGATCTGATGAAACGCGCTCAAAGAAACCGTTTCAGGCAAGGTCATTTGTGCACTGATCGTGCCATTCGGTGCGGGTACACCACCGCTGAATGTCACATCACCCTCAAGCTTGTGACGCACATCGGAACGATAAGCCAGGCCAAAACGTGTCGCCGGATTCATTTCGTACAACACGCCCAGGTTGTAACCGACACTCCAGTCATTACCTTTGACCTGCGCAAATCCCTCGGCCACACCCAAATTGACAGCATTGGTAAGCATGGCTTCAATATATTGCGCATCCAGCCCGGCTCCCACCGACCATTGGTCGTTAATTTTATATGCGAGGGATGGATTGATATTGATCGTTATCAAATCCGACTTGATGGCCTGAAAACGCCCCATCCAGTTTGAGTCATAGTCAGTTTTAAGTCCGAACGGCGAGGAAATACCCACACCCGCGCGCAATTTCGGGCTCAATTCCGCCACATAATATAAATTGGGTACCGCAGCCCAGTGCCCGGCATCGCCGCCACTATTACCCAGCGAACGGCCCGGTGCCGCGGTACTGCCGGTATTGGAAAACTCCACCGTTGGCTTAATCGCATGCAATACCAGTGACATCTGCTGACCTGACAACCGCGTCATCCCGGCCGGGTTGAAAAAAAGTGTGCTAGCATCTTCAGCACTGGCGGCACCGCCTGCAAACGCATTCCCCATTCCGCTGGCACTCTCCTCAATCAATGCAAATCCGGAAGCGCTCGCATGCGTAGCGACTGTCAGACTGAACCCGCTGATTAAAGCTGCTGATATGGCTTTTCTAATTGTCATCATTCTTTTCCCCCGTGGTTTATAACCAACTTGCCATGCAAGCGGCGCATTACACTTAAAGTATTGCGAAATTATACCCCGCTGCCTTTACGAGCTTGGCAACCAAATGACAATATCAATGATTTTTTATGACACGGATATCGGCCAAATGGCCGAAGTGAGCGCAGAACACGGTTGACCAAATGCCCCGCTTACTTTAACATTCGCGCTTCTTAATTCCCTGATAGCTCAGTTGGTAGAGCGACGGACTGTTAATCCGCAGGTCGTAGGTTCGAATCCTACTCGGGGAGCCAGATAAATCAAAGACTTAGCCGCTTTTCACAAGCGCCTAAGTCTTTTTTATTTGACGGATATTAGACAATTGTCAAATAAAACTCTCATTTCCGGCTCCGTAATTCAGCCTTAACAGCGCACTAATTTAAGGAGTAATGAGCATGGAATGGCAACCGATAGAGACTGCGCCAAGGACAGGCCGGGAGATGATCCTTTTGTTGACGCCAAGTAGGTGGCCCCAAGTGGCGTTCTCCAATACGTGGTGGATATCTGGGTTTTCTGTTGAGTGCAAGCCCACCCATTGGATGCCGATACCCGATGCACCGGCCCCAAAGGAACCACAATGACAATCAGCAAAGAGGAAGTGATTAGTATTGCACGTTGCTATGCCGTTGCAGTGTACCTTCGTGACATTGAGCATACATTTGATAACGACGCACTTGAATCCTTCGCCGCTGCCATAGAAGCGCGGGGGCGGGAGGAATGCCAGCTAAACAAACCAAAACCAAGTATTGTGATTTGTGGAAATGACAGCACGCGAATTTTATAGCGCACGCGGGAAGGGGTAATGATGAACTGGAAAAATATCACAAGCTATAGCCGGAGCGATAATGATCGCACACCCAGAGCGTGGGAATTAAAAATTGAACAAATAAGCATTGTGATAACTAGACACATACATCACGCACCTGATGTATGGGTTTTATTATGTCCCCCGTTTTGCAACGGAAAGGAGATCAGCAATGGAACAGCAGACGATGCCAAAGACGCGGCTGTTAAGTATGTACACAGTTGCTTACGGGAATGCCTTACCGAGCTTGATAAGATAGCGAAGGTGGAATGATGGATCACAGAGACTTAACGCCGGAACATACTAAACGCGGCAGCATCGATCATGAAATGCCAAGCGAGTTAAACCCTGAAATCATAGGCGCGGCATATGATTATGTTGATAGCATTCTGGGCACTGCGAACGTTACCACGCAGTACAAGCTGTATGGACAAATGTGGTATGGGCGGGCGCTTAGAGAAGCGTTTCTTGCTGGCATAAGCTATGCAGAGCGGGGGAAGGGGGAATGATGAGAGCAGGACACCTAATACTATTTGTAATATGGGGAATCCTATTCCTGTCCTTTGTCTGGTCTACAGGACAGTTTCTTTTCTCGCTTTTTTGACCTTCTCGTTCAGGTTCTTCATAACCGCCGTGATCCGTGAGTCTATGGTTTTCAGGCGTTCATGCGGTGCCTTGCTCTCGACCAGCTTGTGACGGTGCTTGCGCAGCGCGCTTACCTGCTTCTCGGATGATATGGCCGCCCCTACCAGCTTTGCCTCGGGGTTCTCACGAATGAACTTGGCCACATCCTGTCCGTTCTTTGCGCGGCCTTTTATCTCGCCTTCATACCCATTCAGCCGGATGATGTTGTCGTAGAACTTAGATCCCTGCGAAGCCTGGCCATCGGCATTTCCGTACAAGCGCCCAGCCAGCGGTATCTTGTAGGTAGGAACTTCGTCGAATGTGCCGTTATACAGTGCGCTCGATACCTGCTCTCCTTTGGAAAACTCACGCCCTACGCCGCCCGTCACCTGGCTGATCAGGTAATCAATCTGATCCGGCGTTGGGCTGAGTGCGCCAGGCGTGTAGTCGGTGCCGAAGGTAATCCAGTTGGTTGCCTTGGCCAGCGCTTTTCCTACCGTGCTGGCCGTGTCCTTGGTGCGGGTAAACCCGGGTGTTGGGTGCAGCGTATTGAAATCCGTGCGCGCAATCGGCCGGCCGGTCCAGTCTTTGTTTTCAGCAAGCGCGGCGAACGGATCGAACACGGTTGGCAGCACGCTTTGCATCGACATGCCGGCGTTACTGATCGGGTCCATTGAATCAATCACTGCATTTACCAGGTTGCTTGCATACTTGCCGGTGTCTTTGAATCCAGCAATGGTGTATTCAGCGGATAGGCGCCCGATGTTTGGCAGCACATTGAAGCCCAGCGGCATAGGAATGGAAATGTAGTCGTGCTTTCCAGTTGCCCAGCCGGTCGGAATGATCGTGTTGCGCGCCTTGATGAACTCTGGCGGCTCATCATCTTCACTATCGAATCCAGCCATGGCCATCATGACGGCCTGCATTACCCCGAACAGCACGCCGCCTGCAATGATCTGCTTCCCGGCTGGTCCGGCCAATGTCGTCGATAACCGCGCCGTGCCCTGCACCGCGGCATTAAAGAATGAATACAGCGCACCAAGTTGCTGCCCCTTGCTACCTTTGCGGTTGAAGTTAACCGAAATATTCTTTGCCAGGCTGGCAGACTGTTGTTTGTTCATGCCGTTGTCACGCGCT
>JBDSHM010000567.1:0-5355 GCA_039918495.1 Sulfuriferula sp.
GGCGGCGGGCGAGTATGTGTCGGTGCGCTCGCAACGCGAGATGTTCGAGTATCAAATCGGTCTCGAGCGCGACGAGCTCGATCAATACCCCGACGAAGAAGCCGCCGAACTGGCGTTGATTTATGCCGCCAAGGGCATACCCGAAGCCGAAGCAAAGAAACTTGCCGATACGTTAATCGCCGACCCGACGCGCGCACTCGATACGCTGGCGCGCGAAGAATTGGGGCTCAACCCGGATGAACTGGGTTCGCCATGGGGTGCGGCAATTTCCTCGTTCATTTCGTTTTGTGCAGGCGCGGCTATTCCGCTGATCCCCTTCCTGGTCACCCGCAGCAATCAGGCACTGATCGCCACCGTAGCGATGACGGCTGCCGCACTGTTTGCGGTGGGCGCCACGTTGAGCCTGTTCACCGGACGTCATGCCCTGCTGGGTGGTTTGCGCATGCTGCTCATCGGTGGTGCAGCGGGAGCCGCGACCTACTTCATCGGCAGGTTGATAGGAGTCAGCCTGGGCTAATTGTTGTTTTGCAGCAGAAAGTGTGTGCGTCTTATCCGTTGACCGCCTGCTTTTTAGCGGCGCTTGCGGTCACTTTCAGGCTGTCGCGCTGGCGTTTTCCTTCGTCCAGCAAGTAGCGTTGATAGTCATCCAGATCGCCATCGAACGGTTCCACGCCACCGCGCGTGACCAGCCAGAATTCATCGCAAACGGCACGCAACAGTGCACGGTCATGGCTGACCAGCATGACGGTGCCTTCAAATTCGTTGAGTGCCATGGCGAGCGCTTCGCGGGTGGCAAGATCGAGGTGGTTGGTAGGCTCGTCCAACAGCAAAAGGTTGGGGCGTTGCCACACGATCATGCACAGAACCAGCCGCGCTTTTTCGCCACCGCTCATGGTGCCTACGCTTTGCTTGACCATATCGCCGCTGAAGTTGAAGGTGCCCAGAAAGCTGCGCAGATCCTGCTCGCGTGCGTTGCCGCGACCATTGACCGACGTTTCTTTTACCAGCCGTATCATGTGTTCCAGCGGGGTATCCGCCGGGCGTAGCACGTCCAGTTCCTGCTGCGCAAAGTAGCCGACATTCAGTCCGCGCCCCTCGGTCAGTTCGCCGCCGGTGGCTGCCAAAGCGCGCGCCACGGTTTTCACCAAGGTGGATTTGCCCTGTCCATTGGCGCCCAAGATGCCGATACGCTGACCAGCGAACACCGAGCGGCTGACATTTTCAACAATGACGGTGGGTTGTGTTCCGGCTGGGGCATCGTCCGGCGCAGGATAGCCGCAACTGACGTTTTGCATGGACAGCATCGGGTTGGGCAGGTTGGCCGGCTCCTTGAACTCAAAGGTAAAATCGGCACTCGCCAGCAACGGGGCAATCCGTTCCATGCGATCCAGGGCCTTGACCCGGCTTTGCGCCTGCTTGGCCTTGCTGGCCTTGGCCTTGAAGCGATCGATGAATTTTTGTAAATGGGCGATTTTTTCCTGCTGTTTCGAAAACGCAGCCTGTTGCAGCGACATCTGCTCAGCCAGCATATCTTCAAAAGTGCTGTAGTTGCCGCCGTAACGGGTAAGCCGCGCATTATCGATATGCAGCGTCACCTGGGTTACCGAATCGAGAAATTCGCGGTCGTGGCTGATCACCACCATGGTGCCGGCATAGCGCTTTAGCCAGGCTTCCAGCCATACCAGCGCATCCAGATCGAGGTGGTTGGTAGGCTCGTCAAGCAGCAGCAAATCGGATGGGCACATCAGCGCACGCGCCAACTGCAGGCGCATGCGCCAGCCGCCGGAAAAGCTGTTGACCGGGTTATCCAGCTCGCTGGTTTTGAAGCCCAGTCCGAGAATGAGCGCTTGCGCCCTGGCCTGCGCATCGTGCGCGCCGGCATCGTATAGCTCCATGTAGGCATGTGCCATACGTTCGCCGTCTTCGCTGGCCTCGGCTGCATCGACCTCGGCTTGGGCGGCGGTCAGAACTGTGTCGCCCTCAATGACGAAATCGGTCGCACTGTGGTCGGTTTCGGGCATATCCTGCGCCACTTGAGCCATGCGCCATTGCGAGGGCACAGAAAAATCGCCCTTGTCCTCGTGCAAGGTGCCGTTGAGCAGCGCAAATAAGGTGGATTTGCCTGCGCCATTGCGTCCGACCAGCCCGACTTTTTCGCCTGGATTCAGTGTGACGGATGCGTTATCCAGCAGCACTTTGGAACTGCGGCGCAAACTGAGGTTTTTAAGAATGATCATGCGTACGGTATACCGGCCTGTTTAAAGAGTGCAGAAATAAAAAACGGGGCAAAATGCCCCGTCATTGCAGTGTGCAGATGCTGCCTATAATACTTGCTTCAGCGACGACAGGCAGTAATCAATGTTTTCCGCACGGCTGGCGTGCCCCATCAGGCCGAAGCGCCATACCTTGCCGGTAAGGTCGCCCAGACCCGCACCGATTTCCAGATTGAACTCGGTGAGCAGGCGGGTACGCGTCGATGCGTCGTTCACGCCTTCGGGGATATAGACGGTATTCAGCTGCGGCAAACGATAGTCCTTGTCCACCACAAATTTCAGTCCCATGGCCTCAAAACCGCCGCGCAGCATTTCATGATTGTGGGCGTGGCGTGCCCAACTGTTTTCAATCCCTTCCTCGGCCAGCATGACCAATGCCTCATGCAGACCATACAGGGGGTTGATCGGCGCGGTATGGTGATAGGTACGCTTGCCCTCGCTGCCCCAGTAACCGAGTACCAGATTGAGATCGAGAAACCAGCTCTGTACCGGCGTTTTGCGCGCCTTGAGTTTGGCGATGGCGCGTTCGCTGAAGGTCACGGGAGACAGACCGGGTGTGCAGGACAGGCATTTCTGGCTGCCCGAGTACACTGCGTCGAGCTCCCATTCGTCCACCATCACCGGAATGCCGCCCAGTGAGGTAACTGCATCGACGATGACCACAGCACCGTACTTGTGTCCAATGGCGGCCAATGCTTTTGCGTCGGAACGCGCCCCGGTCGACGTTTCGGCATGCACGAAAGCCAGTACCTTGACGTCCGGATTGGCAGCGAAGGCTTCTTCCACCTTGGCGGTATCGACCGGTGCTCCCCAGGCATCCTCCACCACGATCGGAACGCCACCGCAACGCTTTACGTTTTCCAGCATGCGGCCACCGAATACGCCGTTTTTACATACGATGACTTTGTCACCCGGTTCCACCAGGTTGACGAAACACATCTCCATGCCGGCGGATCCGGGTGCGGAAACAGGCATGGTAAGCGCGTTACGGGTCTGAAATGCGTAACGGAGCAAGGTCTTCATCTGCTCCATCATGTCCACAAATGCCGGGTCAAGATGACCGATGGTCGGGCGCGCCATGGCATCAAGAATGCGTTGCGGAACATCGGAAGGTCCTGGGCCCATCAGAGTACGGTGCGGTGGAATAAAGGAAGGGATATCGGGTTTTTGCATGATTGACCTGTTTATGATCGAGGGTACGTAAAAATGGGGGCGTTAGCCTAACCTTGCATTTTATCCTAACTCGAGCGCCGAAAATACCATGTTAAACATGGGGTTGTTATTTGCAGTGCTTGACACCGCAATAACGGCTGGGCTAGCGTGCTTCGGATCCGGCCGACAGGGACTTCACGAAGGCGGTCAGACCATCGGGTTCGGTGATTCAGAACCCGTTTCATGGAGAACAGAATGCAAAAAACAGCCATCTTTTTGATACTTTTTGTGACTGGCTTGATCAGTCATTTAGCCTACGCCGACGCGACATCGCTCCAGGATCTGGCACGCACCGATACGCACGGAGATGTGTGTCATCCTTCCCCCGAGTTTGGCGCAAAGCAGTACATTGTGGGTTACGGCAGCCTGATGGAGCAGGCCTCGCGCCAGCGTACCGTGCCGGATGCGGGAGATGCGGTGCCCGTGCGTGTGCAGGGGTTCAGACGCGCCTGGATTGCACGCGGTTCGGCGACGGGCTTCAGCACCACTTATTTGGGCGTAGCGGTGGATGGGCATGCGCGCATGAATGCGGTCCTTTTTTCATTGCCGGATGAAGCAGCCGTGGCCGCCATGGACAGGCGCGAAAGCGGATATTGCCGGGTCAGGATCGGCACACCGCAAATCAATACATTGGATCAATCGCAGATAGCAGCCGGAGAACGCTGGATTTACGTCAATAAACCGCACAATACGGCGCGGCCTACCCGTATTTATCCCATTGTTCAGTCATACGTGGATATATTCCTATCGGGATGCCTGGAAGTCGAGCGTACATTTCAGCTGCAGGGTTTTGCACGACAATGCGTGACCACCACGCAAGGCTGGTCAAATCATTGGGTGAACGACCGTATTTATCCGCGCCGACCTTTTATTTATCAACCCAATGCAGGTGCAATTGATACCTTGCTAAAACATGAATTACCGGCCCGTTTCCGCAGGATCAGGATTGAATGAGTACGGGCAAGCGTTTCAAACGCTGATTGCGGGACCGCGAATCGTCGCAGGTGAATCAGCAGGCGCAGACCGCATTAATGGGCGCATTGCCGTCAACAGGCTGGAAAACAGCTTGGGATGCGACTTTTCCTGTTCTGCAAGCATGAGCTTCATGCTTTGGCGCTGCATCGGCATCGAGAAGCAGGCCGGACAATTTTCCGGCACCACGGGCAACGCAGCATGTTCGGCAAAGGCCGCCGTCTGGCGTTCGCGTACATACACGAACGGGCGGATCACGCGAATATCACCGGCATCATTGGTGTAGTGCGCCTGCATGGTGCGCAATTTGCCGCCGAAGAAGGCGGACATGAAAAAGGTTTCGGCGAGATCGTCCAGATGCTGCGCCAAAGCGAGTACGTTGTATTTGTTTTCACGCGCCACGCGATACAGGATGCCGCGCCGCATTCTGGAACAGTAGGCGCAGAACGAATCGCCATCCATGTTGCGTTTGGCCTCTTCAAGTACCGGCTGGCTTTCGAAAAAGTACGGCACACCGAGTTCAGCCAGATAAGGTTTCAACACACTGGGATCATAGTCGGGAGATTGCGGATCCACGGTACAGGCAGCGAGTTCAAATTTTACCGGGGCACGGCGTTGCAGATCGAGCAGCACATGCAGCAGCGACAACGAATCCTTGCCGCCCGAAATGCCCAGCAGCACGCGATCCCCATTGCGGATCATGGCAAAGTCGCCAATGGCCCGCCCGGCGGCGGAAAGCAGCGAACGCGGCGGTTTGACAGATAGGACGGAAGTGTCGGTCATATGGAACTCGCTTTATCGAGTCATGATTTCGTTTCGTGAAATTGTAGCCTGTACAAATGCGCATAGGCGCCATTTTGAGCCAGCAACGCGCTGTGATCGCCGATTTCGATGATGG
>JBDSHM010000568.1:0-4332 GCA_039918495.1 Sulfuriferula sp.
TTTCCGGATGGATCTCTACTACCGGATAAACGTGGTGCCCATTCTTCTCCCGCCGCTACGCGAACGATGCGAGGATATTTTGCCGCTTGTCAATCACATCCTTGCGCAACTCTCCGCGAAATACAACAAAGTCATCAACGCATTAAGCGAGACCGCAATAGCGCGGCTGATGCAGCACGACTGGCCTGGCAACGTGCGTGAGCTGGAGAACGTACTAGAGCGCTCGTTCCTGTTCTCAGCCGGCCCGATTATGACCGAGCTGCTGCTTCCAAAAATCAGCAGCGGTGCGCCAGCGAGCGTCTTGCAAGCCGTTGACTTGTCCCTCAAGGAGGCGAAACAGCGGGCGGGTGAACAGGTGGAGGCGATCATTCTCACGGAGGCGCTTACCCGTTTCCACGGCAATGTCAGCGAGGTGGCGAAGTCTTTGGGGCTTACACCGAGGGCGATCCATCAGAAACTCAATTTACACGGCATGGACCCCAATAGCTATCGCTCCCGGGCAAGACTCAAAATCGTGCATGGGGATAAAGGGAAGTAGCGAGCACTGCGCCACAGTCACAAAGTTTTGAAGCACGTATGTGGTGGACTACCGTAGCGGTTCGTGCGTTCTTATCCCAGTGCTGATGACGGTCTGATATTGCAGCTTTTGAATTTTCGACTGAATAATATCTGGTAAATCCAGCGGGGAGGAAGGAAATAAAATTTCACAGTAGGTCAATTTTTTCCCTATCTCGTTTCCCCTTGTTTATTTAGGGATTTTCTTTATAAAGAGTCATTAAACTTATGAAGCGGGCCTTCTGATTATCCCACAGCAAAATATCATAACTGACTGTATTAAAAAGTAATTAATTCTGGCATCAATATTGCTTTATCTCCTGTAGCTTGTCATTCATATCGGGGAGAAAGTAATGGAAAAATATTTATATCTGGCCTTTTTTTTCAGTGTCTTGACGGTCGGGCAGTCACAAGCTCAAGCGGATCAGGGGGATTGGCTGGTCCGAATACGCGCTCTTGATATTCAACCCAGAAACCAGTCCGATGCCATCACGGCGCTGGGCGTGCCTGCCAATGCAATTACTCTGAATGACAAATGGGCACCGGAAATCGATCTAAGCTATTTTTTAATGAAAAATATCGCTCTGGAATTGATTTTGACCTACCCTCAGCGGCACGACGTTTCCTTGAATGGCACCAAGATCGGCACTGCCAAACATTTGCCGCCTACTTTGACTGTCCAATATCATTTTTTCCCGGATGGAAAATTCAGACCTTATTTGGGGGCGGGGATCAACTATACGCATTTTTCAGACGTCAACCTCAACGTGCCTGGCGTGGGGCAACTGGATCTGGGCAGAAGTAGCTGGGGTGGCGCACTCCAGGCGGGTATCGACGTTGAAATAGGCAAAAACACATTCATCAATTTCGACGTCAAAAAAATTTATATCGGTACTGATGTGAAACTGGCGGCAACCGGTGCCACAGTAAGCCATGTGCGGCTTGATCCGGTAGTGCTCGGCGTCGGTTTCGGGTGGAGGTTTTAGAGATGCTGCACACGCATAAGGATGAGAATGGGCTTCTGGTGAAGTGTTATCACAATTCTAAAACAGTATTATTGTCCGTTAGCTTCTGGCTGGGATTGACTCTGGGCTTTCCACTGGAGCATTTTTTGTGGGAAAAGGTTTGGCCATTCAAATTAATCACTCACTATATTGGACTGTAGTTCTCATCTTTAAGGAATTCGGCCATGTCGCAGCCTATGCTTCCCTCTCAGCCATGCGATATAGCCAAATGATATCGCGACAGCCAGCAGTATCATTGCCAGCAGGGAAAAAGCAGCGACATAATCGTGGCGGCCTACCATCCAGCCTGTCAGCACCGGACCGATGGACTGACCGATGTCCATGATAGTGCTCAGTACACCCATCGAAGCGCCATATGCGCCGTTTTTGGTGAGATCCGCCACCAGCGCTGAAGTAGACGAAGTGACAGCGGCAAAACCGATGCCGAATATCGAAACCAGAAACATCAGGCCGAACACACTGGGGAAATGCGGCAATAGCAGGATGCTTATCCCAGCCACAATCAAACCAGGAATAATGACGCGTTCGCGGCCTGCTCTATCAGAAATCGTCCCCATCAAAGGCTTCAGAAAAACAATGCTGAGCAGTTGTGCGCCGAGAATAATGCCGATCTCCCAGGCAGGAATGCCTTTGGATGAAGCGAACAATGCCAGGAACGCTTCCATCGCTCCGAAAACCAGATACAGCGCGGCCTCTACCACACCGGTCGCCAGCATATAACGATCTTTCAGTACTGTTCGCAGATTTTCCACGAAATGAACTCGGGGATGGCTAGGCGTAGCCGATTTCTGTTTATTCGGCAGCAAAAAGCCAAGCGCTAACGCCATGACTGCGCTGATACCGCAAGCCAGGTAGACCATCCGGAAATTTGCCAGTGAAATGAGCAGGCCACCCAGAAATGGCGCAACAGAACGGCCGGCTATCGTGGCCGAAGAATAAGCTGAAAGTTTTTCAGCCCGATCATGAACATATCTTTCAGCGATAGCCGCGTTCACCACCGTGCCGAAAATCGCAGTGGCAAATCCGTGATAGAACCGCACTACCATCAATTGCCAGACATTGCCCACCAGCAAGTAAAGAAAAGGCGCCGTGGCAAACACAAAAAGCGCGACATGGATAATGCTGCGCTTGCCCAGGTAATCGGATAAAGCCCCGGCCGGAAAACTGATCAATATGCCCGGCACCGTCGAGGCCATGACAATCCAGCCGATTTCCGCAGGACTCGCTCCCATCGCTTTGGAAAACAATGGCAATACGGGTGTCTTCGACATCGTTGAACTGAGGATCGCCAGGCTGCCGATCACCGAGATAAGCAGGAAAAAATTGCGACTGGATGCCTTGTGCATATTTCTCGCTTACCGGGATCTGAATAGGTTGGTGAAGGTGTTCAGGATGATGTAGAAAAGTTTCGTGCAGCCAAAAGCAACGTGCACTTGAGCGTTGCATCAACCATGTTGAAAACCGCAATCTACCAAATTTTTCAGATGGTACGACACGCGGAAAACTACCGCCACAGGAATCTGCGCGGATGGCAGGTTGGCGGAGGAGGTGGAACGGCGGCGTGATGAAATAAAACTCGTCACGAGATTAGGCCTATTTATCTATAGTTTACCGGGCTCTGGTAACAATTCGTGTTTGGGAAGTTACTCAGCCCATCGTGCCGCGGCCTGTTCATCGGTAGCGCGTTGCTCAACCCAGCGTGCGCCTTGTGGGGTCTGTTCCTTTTTCCAGAAGGGTGCCTGAGTCTTGAGATAATCCATGATGAATTCACATGCGAAAAATGCATCGGCGCGATGGCTGGATGCGACTGCAACCATCACGATCTGATCACCCGGACGCAATTCACCCACACGATGGATCACCGTGACATCGACTAACGCCCAACGCTGTCCAGCCTCGGCCACGATTACTTCCAGTGCGCGCTGGGTCATGGCGGGATAATGTTCCAGCATCATGCTGGCCACTTCGCTGCCCGCATTGGTATCGCGCACCAAACCGACAAAACTGGCGATCGCACCGATCTGCGGATTGTTCGCGCGCAAAGCAGTCATTTCCGCACCTGCGTCAAAATCCTTTTCGTTGACGACGATCTTCATTACCCCCCCGTCACCGGTGGAAATATCGCCACTTCGTCGCCGTCTTCAATGGGTGCTTCCATGCCGGCCATATCCTGATTGACGGCTACCCGGAAATTTTTGCCTGCTGCCAGCTCCACTGCCCACTCGCTACCCCGTGCGCGCAGCACATCCAGCAACATGGCCACCATGCCCATACCGTCCGGGAGTTCAACCATTTCTTCTGCCACCCCGAACCGTTCGCGCAGGCGGGCAAAATACAGTACTTTGAGTTTCATCCCAGCACCTCGCCAAACGGGATAAATCGCACTTGCTCGCCGCGTGTGACGGTTTGGCCGATATCAATGTCGACCAGACCGTCGGCCCACACAGCGGAAGTGAGCACGCCGGAACTCTGGTTGGGAAACAATTCTGCCTGCAGAATTCCGGCTTGGCTTGTGGTCAGGCGCGCGCGCAGGAATTCGCGGCGCTGGCCCGATTTCGTCCAGTCAAATGCAGCTTCGACGCGATAGGTTTTTGGCTGTACGTTCACAACGCCCATGCGTTTGAGCAAAAAGGGTCGGGCAAACAGCGTGAAGGTGACAAACGTGGAAACCGGATTGCCAGGCAGGCCGATAAAATCCGTCTCGCCTACGCGACCATAAACCAGCGGCTTGCCGGGTTTCATCGCAACTTTC
>JBDSHM010000569.1:0-2751 GCA_039918495.1 Sulfuriferula sp.
ACATCGTCGGGTTTTACAACGGCGAGCGCTTGAACTCTGTATTGGGCAATCTGCCACCCGCCGTCTTCGAACGGAACATGGCAGCAAAAAAACCTATTGTTGTGTCCGAAATTAGTTGACCACTACAGACATACATTGCTTGATCGGCGTTCCTAACCAATTGCTCTGCTTCTATAGCATCCGAAGGATAAACCGTGATGCCGATGCTGGCTGAAACGTAGGCTGTTTCTGTACCTAATAAATAGGGCTCTGCAAGCAGAGCCCGTATATTTTGCGCAAGCTTGTCGATCGAACTAGTATCGGGGAGCTGAGACAATATCACCATAAACTCATCTCCGCCCAGTCGGGCTACCGTGTCCGATTCGCGCACACATACACCAATGCGGTGGGCCGCTTCTTGCAGTAACAAATCGCCCATACCGTGTCCAAGGGTATCGTTCACTTCTTTGAACAAATCAAGATCGATAAATAGCAATGCCAGCATCGTGTCGGCACGATGAGCATTTTTGATTTCCTGTTCCAGCCTGTCGCGAAACATGCGTCGGTTAGGTAGATTAGTAAGGGGGTCGTAATTGGCCTGTTTCCATATCAGCTCCTCAGTCTGCTTACGCTCGCTGATATCAGAGAAAATAGCGACATGCCGATGAATCGACCCATCCTTGTCAAATATGGCATTAATGGTTAACCATTCTGGGAAAATCTCGCCATTTTTACGCTGGTCCCATATTTCGCCTTGCCAGTGACCTGTTGAGTTGATCGATTTCCACATCTCCTGATAAAACGCATCACTATGGCGTCCAGAGCTCAGAACCTTTGCATTTTTGCCGCGCACTTCACTAAAACTATAACCAGTTACCTGTGAAAACGCCGGGTTGATCGCGATTATCTGATTCTTTGCGTCGCTGATCATCATCGCCTCTGCGCTGTTCTGATATACCAATGACGCAAGTTGCTGTTCATCCTCATAATGCTTGCGATCAATTGCAATACCCGCCAGGTTGGCTGCATTTTCAATCAATGTAATATCCGAATCCGTGGGCGCGCATTGAGTACGATGATAGATGGAGAAAGTACCTAATACTTTACCTGAAGCAGAACGAATGGACTGTGACCAAGATGAAGCCAAGCCTGCTTGCGCAGCGAGTTCCTTAAAGGATTTCCAATAGGGGTGAGTCTGGATATTTTCTACAATGACACGACTACCCGTGTGAACGCTTGTACCACAGGAAGCTGCACCAAGACCGACTTCTATCCCATTCATAGCGTCATTGAAATAGTCTGGCAGACTGGGCGCAGCACCCGTCACCAGATGTTTTCCAAGATCGTCTAGCAACAATATGGAACATATCATGGTGGGGTCATCTGCCTCCACACTACGCACCACGGCATCCAGGATGTCGGCAAGTGGCGCGCCTTTTGCCAAAAGCTCGAGCGCCTGATTGCGCAGGCGTTCGTAATTTTCCATTTGTTTGCGTGCCGTAATATCCTCCACCAATGCGATGACATAGTCGAGACTGCCATCCGCTTTGCGAACTGCTCGTGCTGCGCGGTGAGTGTGGATAATGCTGCCATCTTTACGGATGAATCGATTATCTATTGTATGTTCGTCGGATTCGCCACGTCGTAAGCGATCAAGTAAAGCAAGGTTGTCAGGCAGATCATCCGGATGGGTAAGCTCTGACCAGTTCAGAGACAATAATTCTTCACGAGAATAGCCCAACATTTCACACATGGCATCATTCACTTCCAACCAGCCAGCCTCTGCACTTGTGGCAGCCATTCCTACCATGGAGCGTTCGAAGTAGGCACGAAAATGTTGTTCACTTTGACGCAGCGCTTGTAGTGCCGCTCTACGCTGTTTTGCGTGATCAAAATTATCAAGAGCAAACGAAATATCACAGGCCATTTCATCAAACAAAGCGATGGTTTCCTGATCGAAAGCCTGCGCATCCTTATGGTAAGCTGCGAGCACTGCAATTGGTTTGCCAGCACGCTGGATCGGAAAGAACCCACCCGATTTCCAGCCATATTGATAAGCACGCGCATGCCAGGGTGTCGTGATTTGATTCGTCTGAAAATCCTCCAGCACAACATTACGATTCTCGCGAAATGCAGTGGCAAAAGGACCCTGCCCTTCGGGTGCATCGCTTTTGGTGACAATAACGATGCCATTCAGATATTCAGCATTACTACCGTAACTCGCTACCACCTTGATTAAATTATCCGTCTCGTTCTGCTGTCCTATCCAGGCCATTTGCATGCCGCCCAAGTCAACCGCCACTCGGCATACCAGCGGAAACAATTCAGATTCGTCACGTGCCCTTACAATGGCTTGATTGACCTCACTAAGCGCTTTATATAATTGCGCCAAACGATCAATGCGTGCCTGCATTACGATATCCTGGATAAAAGGCTTTGACTCATGCATTACATCTATTCCTGAAGCCATCGATAATTCTCGGATTTCGTTATTTATCGATAAGTGAAATGATCAATCATGCAGACGTCTTGATGCGTCCTACAAGAGTGGGACATGAATCCGCACATATATTGATTTACGGTTGTCCGCAATCATTTCTTAAACTGTTTTTTAAGGGACGCAGCAGGACTGTATAGGAAGGACGCCCTCTTGATCTGGGCACTCCATGACGTGCGGGGTGCTGAATGAGATCGGTACAAAGTAAAACCCCCCGCGCATCTTCATGGGCGGGGGGTTTTGGTATAGAAGTCTGACGATGACCTACTTTCACA
>JBDSHM010000570.1:0-1650 GCA_039918495.1 Sulfuriferula sp.
GATCAGCCTCTTCCTGAATGGAGGTCGCAAAGTGCGCCCCCATGCCACCTCGCAATACCTTGGGCGACCATGCATCGGCACAACCAGCAGAGAGATATACCGTGTCGACGCCCGCTGCTGCCGCACTGCGCAGCATGGCGCCAAGATTGCCTGGGTCCTGAATCGCTTCCAGCAGCACGCAGAAATTCGTTTTGGCTGATGGGAGCGCTTGGGGAATGGCAATCAACGCCAATATGCCGGTCGGGGTTTTAACCGGCGACAGCACGTTGAACAAAGCCGGCGATAAGATCAGTCGCTCTACTTCATTGCAACGCGATAGCAATGGGTGGTTGGATGCTGCGGGCGTCGTAATCAGTAACGCCGGCCGTATTCCCGCATCCAGGGCTGCCGTTAGCAAATGTTCGCCATCCAGCAAAGTTTGGCCATATTCATGGCGCGCAGCCGTGGTTTCGGCGAGTTTTTTAATCTGTTTGAAGCGTGGGTTCTGTGACGAGGAAATGATTTCTGTCATGTCGCATCAGCGCTTGGCGAGAAGTAGACGGTATTGTAGCCCAAGGTACCCTGAGTAAAAATGGAAACCGGTTTTCCATCCGTTATCACAACTTGATTTTGTTCATATTTCTTTCGCTTGCTAGCGCCAGCCTGTTGCGGTATCTTCAGATGGCAATAAATTTATATTATAAAAAGGAGACATACGCGTGAGTCATAAAGTCAGAGTCGCCTTACTCGGTTTAGGCAGCGTCGGTGAAATCTTTGCGGAAAATTTTCTGGAAAAAATTCAGGAAGGGCATGCCAACGTGGAAATTGTCGCGGTTGCCAGCAAAGACCTGGAATCTCCTGTTGCGATGGGTTTTGTACACAGCAATATCCCTGTTTTTCGTGAGGCGCTGGAGGTCATCGATCTGGGCGACAAGGTGGACATCATTTTCGATCTCACCGGCAATGCACAATTACGCAAGGATTTGCGCGTGCGTCTCCAGGAGACCAACAATCGCCATACCGTGATTGCGCCTGAGGTGGTTGCCCATCTGCTGTGGAGCTTTTTCGGTGAAGTGGGTGAATTACCACACAGCTCGCAAACGGGTTACTGACCGCGCCCTCCATATTATTGCTTGCAACACCGGCGTGTTCATCCCATGTTGACTCCGACATTCTATCGCGGAGTCAACACGCTCAAAACCTGTCGCCGCACCCATCCCAAACGGAACACATTCGGGCCTCACCCGATGTGTTCTTTTCATATAAGCCCATTTTTCGAGCTATGCTTTAAAACACTGGCGCACTTATCCTATCAACCCGTCCTTATCCAGATAATAAAACAGACACCTTTAGAACAAGGCAGGTAAAACGTCGTTACTCACAGGCTACTAAAATCAATAGTTTTGCTACCATTACAACATGACCGTCCCTCTAATGAGGAATATGCAAGGGCAATAGCCGTAGAGATTAGGAGACCTTCATGAATAAACGACGTATCAGCATGCAGGACATGGTTATCGGGGAACCCTTGCAATGGGATGTGTACGATACGACCGGACATTTGCTGCTTAGCCGTGGCCATGTCATTGACAATAACCACATGCTGGAATCACTGGTGGCGCGTGGCTTGTTTATTGATCTGCCACACAAGCAAACCGAGGCGCCTCACAC
>JBDSHM010000571.1:0-2015 GCA_039918495.1 Sulfuriferula sp.
CCACAGCTTGTGCTTGGACCAGGTCTGCAGCGTACCCATCGCGTAATACCTCATAAGCAGGATCAGTGTGGATAAACTCGAATGGATCGGCGTAGGCATGCACGATACGATAAAGATCTATTGGCGCGAAAAATAAGTCCGCCAGCGTGTCGCCGTAGCCATTGTAATTGATGCATTCACCCAAACTGCGCAATCCTTCCAACTGCAGGGCATTCAGATTAAGCGGGGTAGCAGTCGCACGCGCGGCATCCACCATATTGTCGCCAAACGCCGCGACTACCGCCCAGATCAACTGGCTCCCGCTCAGATAACGGTTCACCAAAAGACTGGTACACACATTGGCGTCGGTATCGATGTAAGCATCCAGATGCGGATGCTGCGGAATATCGCCAGGAATATGATGGTCGAAATAACGCACATGCGCACCGGCTTCCAGCAAGGTCACAAGCGCTGCATGATTTTTACTCATGGCGATATCAAGCACAGTAATTTCATCGCCGGCCAGGGCGTGCACCTGCGCGAGTAATCCGATATCGCGCTTCACACCGCTAATCAATGTAGCATCCAGCGGATGCGCCAAACGTAATTGATGTAACGCACAAATACCGTCAGCATCACCGTTGAATACATCAAAGTACTGTGTCAAATTTGCTGCTCCCCGGACTTATTCTGGAACCACGACAGCCACGTTATATCATACCTGCTTCTGCTACCATCACCGCATGCCCAACACCATTTCATCTTCTGCCCTAATGCGTCTGCTACGCTTCAGCGCCATGTTGTTATACCTGTTGCTGATAGCCTATGGCAGCCTGTATCCATTCAGTGACTGGCGCGCACCGCTGGATGGCAGTCTGGCTTTTTTGTATGCGCCATGGCCACGTCATATCACCCGTACTGACCTGATCACCAACATCCTGGCCTATATGCCGCTGGGTTATTTGCTGGTCGCCTGGCTGCGCCTGTATCTGTCGCGCTGGCGCGCCGCGACATGGGCAATCCTGGCTGCCGCCCTATTCAGCCTGTTGATGGAATGCTCGCAGACCTTCCTGCCCGGCCGCATTGCAGCAACCCTGGATATTGCGGCCAATACGGCCGGTGCCGTGCTGGGCGTGCTGCTCTACCGTCTGCTGCAAGGCAGTAAGTGGCCGGGGCGACTGCTGCCCGGCTGGCGCGGTCGCTGGCTGGCACCTGGGTTATGGAGCAATTTCGGCCTGCTGGTGCTGGCGCTGTGGGGGCTATCGCAACTAAGCCTGGATGCACCCTCACTGGTGGCAGGCAATCTGAAAACCCACTTTGTGCCTTTTTGGGAACTGCCCGGCGACGGCTACCGGTTTCGCCCGTTGCAGGTGCTGATATTTGGCCTGGAAGGTGCGTTGGCAAACTTGTTGATTGCCAGTCTAATGCGCCGGCCACCCGACAAATTTGCTGACTGGGCCAGAATTTTTGGTTTTGTGCTGGCGTGCAAACTGCTTGCCGCTGCGCTGCTGTTAAAGGGCTGGGTGCTACCGCGGCTCTTATCTGCCGAGATGGTGAGCGGCACGGTGCTGGCCGTGCTACTGATTATCTGGGCAAGGCGCAAACCCGCCGGCCTGCCTACACAACTGCTGGCCTTGCTGCTGACGCTGGCAGGAGCGCTGCAATTCCTGCTGCACAGCAGTGCAATGCGCATTTTTTCAGCGAGCAGTGGGGCTGTCCCTCTCAACATTACTGCGCTCGCTGCCTGGGTGGCGCTGGTGTGGCCGCTGTGGGTGCTGGTGCTGCTGCTGTGGGTGCGCCCGGTGGCTACCACGCACAGAGTGCCGTAACGTACGTTCACGCAACGCCGTCCAAGCCCATAGCAGGTAAAACAATAACGCTATACGCGGCACATCAAACAGGCTATCTACCACACCGACGGTCAGGAATGCCACAAGCGCAGCTGCCAGCGCCGGGGCTGGAAACTAGGGCTCACGCCAGCGTCGTGCCAACGCAATGAAAGCGTACACTACCAAGGCTGCAAACAACGCGAGTCC
>JBDSHM010000572.1:0-5084 GCA_039918495.1 Sulfuriferula sp.
CCGGAGCGGAAGCGGATCGGGACGGTTTTTTTCAGGCGGCCAGCGGTGGCACTCTGTTTCTTGATGAAGTGGCTGATTTACCGCTACAAATGCAAGTCAAATTGCTGCGCGTGATACAGGAAAAAAAGGTGCGCAAAGTCGGCAGTACGTTGGAAGAACCAGTGGATGTGCGTGTCATCAGCGCGACCCACCAGAGTCTTGCACGCTGCGTTGAAGAAGGCCGTTTCCGTCAGGATTTATATTACAGACTGAATGTGATTGAGCTGAAAATGCCCTCGTTGCGCGAAATGCGCGAAGATGTGGCGGAAATTGCCAGTGCCTTATTGGCACGTCTGGCACGGGCGGCGGGTATGGCCGTTCCCAAGCTGCATAAGGAAGCGGGCAAGGCGCTTTCTCAATACGATTTTCCCGGCAATGTGAGGGAACTGGAAAATATCCTGGAGCGTGCGCTGGCGCTGTCCAGTGGGGAGCAAATCGATGCTGCGGATTTACAACTGACTCCTCCGCAGGAAGAAGGGGCGCATGAAGCATTGCAGGCCGGTGCGAAATGGCCATTGCAGGATTACCTGGATAATCTCGAGCGCGAAGCCATCCAGGAAGCACTTGAAAAAACCCGCTATAACAAAACTGCTGCCGCCAAACTGCTGGGGATCACCTTTCGCGCCTTGCGTTATCGGCTGGAGCGTTTGGGAATAGAATAACCCCGCTTTATTTATGGGTCGGCTTATCCCAATGCGATAGCCAGATAGCTTGCATACAGTGCACCGTTGACCAATAAATGCCAGACCCGCAACTGGCCGCGAGCGAGCATCAGGCGCAACCAGGCCGCCGCAATCAAAGTGATCACGACGCCGGCAAGCACTTCTTTTTGAGGTACCCACGGAGTCAGCGCAATGCCGATAGCTGGCAGCAATGTGCCCTGAAATACCATTGCGCCTGTTACATTGCCGAAGGCGAGTGTGTCTTTGTGTTTACGGATCCACAAAATACTGTTCACCTTCTCCGGCAGTTCGGTAGCCAGTGGTACGATCATCAGCGATAGCAACAGGGCAGAGATGCCGAGTATCGGCGCAGCCTGTTCGATGCCATGAATAAACCCTTCCGCACCTGCCACCAGCAGCCCAAGTCCGATTGCCAACTGGATCAGAATCGTGAACAGCGTGGTCGGAATGCCCAGCTTGGACAGAAACATGGGTTTGCCCGCCTCGGTAGCGTGACCATCTTGTACCAGCGCTGCCGAGGCACGCAAAGTCATCATCACGTAGACAAAATAGATCAGTACCATGATGACGGAGAACAGAAAGCGAATTTGTCCTGAGTCATGCGGGATGAACATCGCAATGCAGGACAATCCGAACGCGACCAGAAAAAAATTCATGTCGCGTTTGAGCCCGGTGCGTTCCGGTGTGAAATGTCCGTGCAGGCCGCGTTTTTTGATTACCGCCACGCTAATCAGAAACATGGTCAGGGTAGACAACATGAGTGGTGCACCCAGAATGGCACCGACACCGATTTCCTGGTTTATCTGGACATTTTGCGTGCCGGCGAAGATCGCCAGCAGCGGCACCATGGTTTCCGGTAACGCTGTGCCCACTGCGGCAAATATCGAGCCGGTAACACCCTCTGATATTTTCAGTTTTTCGCCCAGATGCTCGAGCGCATTCACGAAAACTTCTGCAGCCAACAGAATAAGTAGCAGAAAACCCAATAATTCCAGCCAAAGCATGTCAATAATCCTGAATAGCAAAAAAAGTGATATTAACAGGCTTGCGGGGGTAAAGCCTTATCCCGTAAAGTTGGCCTCTTTCGAGCATGAACGGATTATTTTGATGGGTTTGCTGGATTTACTCGGTTTTAACAAATTGCCAGCGGGCCTTGCGGGCGGCACGCTGGTGATCACGGATGGCACCACACTGGCGCGCGCGCACGGATTTCTAGATGCGTTGCAAACACGGTTTGGTAACGTTGCGCTGGCACTGACCCATGCGACTAATTACGCTGGCAATTTACCTTGTCTGGTGCTTCCCGATGCCGCCGATCAAGCGCGATCCAGACTGGGAAAAATTGGTCCGCAGCGCTTGATCTTGCTTGGGCTGGATGGGAGTCATGCAGGTATGGTGCAAGCCGCAGGCTGCCCGACATGGTGGATTAATGCCCACGATGTCCAGGCCGCGCAAGCAGGTTGTCAGGCGGTGATGGTTTCGCGGGATGGCATGGCAGTGCCGGGTGCGCAGGTTACCGGCGATCCGCTTGCCGGTGTCGAGCAGTTACCGCAAATCGTCACCGACATGGCGTTATGCGAACGTCTCAAGGAGCAGCGCGAAGGCGGTCGTTGGGTGGGCTACTTTGCGGGCACGGGTGAAGATGAAGAAGACCTCGCCTATGCCATTTTCAGTCGTCTGATGCGTCATAAAATGGGTTTGATGATCCTGGCGCCGCGTGACCCCGCCCGTTGCGAGCCGGTGTATCGCGAGTCGATCAAATATCGTTTGCAGACTATACGTCATGCGCGCCTGTCCACCTCTTTCATACCGATCAAGACGCGTGTTTACTATGTCGAAGATACACATCCGCGGGAGGCGTTGTATGCATGTGTTGATTTTGTGGTCGTTGGCGCAACCCTGCATTCCCATGCCAAGCATGCGCCCGATATCGCTTCGCCCATATTGCATGGCAGGCCAGTGATTGTCGGACCGGCTCATCGCGATCAACCTTTGCTCGCTGCAGCTCTGGCGGCAGGCGTCGTGCTGGCGGGCGATGATAATGAGCAGATTTTTGCGCATGCCCGCACCCTGATCGACGATCCGGCCTATAGTCAGCAATTGGCTGCGCAGGCCAAAGCCTGGCTGCAAACCCAGGCAGGTGCATTGGAACGGGTTGTCGCGTTGATTGAATAAATGAATCTGCTTGAGCTGACTGAATTCGATTTCCATCCGCGGCTTGCCCAGAGCAAGGGAGTGAGCCTGGTGATGTTTAGTGGGCCCGATTGCGGTAGTTGCCGGCGTCTGGAAAAGTTGTTGCCCCAGCTTGCGGCCGGATGTGTAGCCGATTTGTACAAGGTGGATGTGCAGACCAGCACCGCGCTGGCGCGGGAGTATGACGTATTCCACCTGCCCAGTTTGTTTCTGTTTGTGGATGGACGGTTTCATGCGCCCCTGCATGCCGAACTGGCGGTAGATAAATTCAGCGTTGCGATCAATCGGGTGTTGCATGAACCGGCGCACGAGGAGCCGTGATGAAGTTACAGCAAAATGGTGTGGTTTCCGGAGTGCGCTTTATTGCCACCCCCAACTGCGATTGGCGCGCGAATCCAGCCGATATCCGTTTACTCGTGGTGCACAATATTTCGCTGCCGCCCGGTGAATTTGGCGGTGACGGCGTCATCGCGCTATTCACCGGCAATCTTGATCCAGCCGCCCATCCTTACTACGCCAGCATTCAGTCATTGCGAGTATCTGCGCATTTTTTTATCCGTCGTGATGGTGAAGTCATCCAGTTTGTGCCCAGCGTAAAGCGTGCCTGGCATGCCGGCGTATCAAGCTGGCAGGGCTGGGAGAAATGCAACGATTTTTCGGTGGGTGTGGAACTGGAAGGGGATGACCATACACCCTTCACGGATGCCCAATATGTCCAGCTTCAAGCACTGATCACGCTTTTCAAGCTGCGCTGTCCATGCATCGAAATTGTGGGGCATTCCGACATTGCGCCGGGGCGCAAGACGGACCCCGGGCCCTGTTTTGAATGGCCCCGGTTGATCAATCGCCTGTAAGACAAATAAGAATCGTTCTCAAAAATACTTGCGCACGTCGGCAAGGTATGCGATATTGCGAATCATTCTTATTAACGGTATCGGTGCGAATTTCATCATGGACCAGAATCAATCCGCTCCGCAACGCGAGCGCGCTACCATCCACAGTTCCAGACGTTATGTGGTCGTTGACCGGACGCTACCGCTTTGTAGCGAATCCTTGTTCACGCAGAGCGATGAAGTACTCATTCATCATCGGGGCGAGCACTATCGTCTGCGCCGTACCCGCAATGGCAAACTGATTCTGACCAAATAGGCAAAAGGGCATTTACCATGTATATCTGTATATGCAAGGCAGTAACAGATCGTGCAATCCATGAGGCGGTATGCAAAGGCGCCTGCCGCATGCGCGATCTGAAAGCCGGGTTGGGCGTGAGCGCGCAGTGCGGCAAATGCGCTTGCCATGCCAAAGCTGTACTGGAAGAAGCCTTGTCGAAGCAGCGCATGTTGCAATCTCTCCAATCCATCCCAATTGAACCCGGCCGTCAGTACGAGGCAGCAGCCTGAGGAGTCAGATATGAAAGGTAATACAGACATCATCCAGTGGTTGAACCGCCAGTTACAGCACGAGCTGACCGCGATCAACCAGTATTTCCTGCATGCGCGCATGTACAAGAACTGGGGTTTCAACAGCCTGGGTAAACATGAGTACGAAGAATCCATCGAGGAAATGAAACACGCCGACCTGTTGATCGAGCGTATTTTGTTTCTGGACGGCCTGCCCAATCTGCAGGAACTCGGCAAGCTCATGATCGGCGAGAAAACCGAGGAATGCATCGCCTGCGACCTGAAGCTGGAACTGGGTTCGCGCGACACCCTGGTAGCGGCAATTGCCGCCTGCGAGGGTGTGAAGGATTACGTTTCAAGAGAGTTGTTCGAACATATTCTGGAAGATACAGAAGCGCATATCGACTGGCTGGAAACACAGCTTGAAGTCATGCAAAAAGTGGGTATCCAGAACTGGTTGCAAAGCCAGATGTAAACTTATTGCCGCTGGCACTTTCGTTGCCAGCATCGTTTCGCCAGCCAGCCCAACCCGGGCAAGCCAGCCAGATTATTAACTGTCTTGTCAGGGGTAGGGACCATGAAATATTTAAAGATCACAGGGTTGAGTAGTACGGTTGCGCTGTTTTTGCTTTCCGGAACAGCTTTTGCCGATGAGAGTTTGTTCGGTTATCTCAAGGGCGCAGAAACCTTGCCTGAAGGGGCTGCCGAGCTGGTTCAGCAGACAACGCGGCGTTGGGACAAAGGCGCCGGCAGCTATACCGCCTATGAC
>JBDSHM010000573.1:0-2434 GCA_039918495.1 Sulfuriferula sp.
AGAATTCTCGCCCGATTACCCGCAATCGGGGGATGGGTAGGCACTGGAGAAATCATTAGAATCTTCATGCTCGCGTTAAATCCATTTCTAGAGAGGCTCTCTGAGTTTCACGCCGTTTTTTCTGACGATGTAAGCAGGCACCCCGACTACCGTACAATCGGGCGGCACATTCTTCACCACTACCGCATTTGCACCCACTTTCGAATTCGATCCAATAACGATATTGCCAATAACCTTTGCCCCTGCATTAATCGTCACGTTATCCCCGATGACCGGACCTCCGCTAATATCCGTCCATCCTATTGTGACTTGCTGGTTAATCCAGCAATTGCTTCCAATCTCCTCGGCACCGATGATGGTGGCGAATCCATGCTGAATAAATAAACCCGGACCGATTTTCCCGGCCTGAATGTACAGCGTGGATAGCGGATTGCATAAAGGACTAAAGAGCTTACCCGCCATACCTGATCGGTAATAAAACAGATTTCTGAATTCTTCGTAAAAAGTCATCAAAAACAAGAATGCGTATGCTTCATTGAGAACGGATACCGGAGCGCCTCCCAAATATATTTGTGCCCAGCGCGCCACATCTTGGGTGATCACCGACTTGTTCCCTACCAGTTTCATGACAATTACATGTGGAACCAGTCGAAGCACACTCAATGGGAAAACAAACCAAAAAACAATTTTTTTCATCACTGGCCGTTCCCATATTTATCAGGCTGATTCATTTTCCTTCTACATTCTTCCAGTCACGCAAACATAGCCTAGCATCCATCATTCATGACTTTTTAAAATCGACCGGACCTTCACGCAGCAAGACCCCATCGATCAGGGCTCGCCAGGTCGCACTTACCAATTGACGCTCTCCCATTCTCATCTGTAGCCATAATTCCCGCAGAACACGCACCATGGCTACCGGGAACAGCGTCTTGTGGAACCGCGCATAAAACAACAGCAGATTTCTGCTCAAGTAATATTGCGACAACACGGAGCGACGGCCGCGATCAGAGGTTCCGATTGAGGCGCCTTCCTTGTGGTATACGATGCTTTCCGGAGCGACAGCCATCTTCCAGGCTTTGGCCCTTTCAGCCCAATCGATTTCTTCATAATATAAAAAATATCTTTCCTCAAATGCCCCGACATCACGAATCATTTCGGCGCGTGCCAGTAGCGACGCGCCCGCGATATACGTAAGCGGCGTAGCCAGAATTGCGTTCAGTTTTTCTTGGGGATCCAGACCATGTCCGATTTGCCGGCCAGACGCGCGCCAATAATCGAAATTACCTCCGCCGCACGCCTGGATCTGGTTTCTCGAATCGTGGTAAATCAAAATCGAACCGCACATACCAATCGCCAGATCGCCTTCCGAACAGCTGACCAGGGCATCAAGGGCAGCAGGATGTACTTCCGTATCATTATTTAAGATCCAGACATAGACCGCCTGATGCTTCAAAGCTAATCGAATTCCCAGATTATTGCCGGCTGCAAACCCCCCATTGATGCCGGACTGAATAAATACATAATCTCCATTCTGCAAGGTATCCGGAAGCGGACTTTCGGGCGTCGCCACATCGATAACAAATTGCCTGCGTAACCAGTCTTTTCCGCCATTTTCTGGCCAGGTCAGAATGTGATCCTGCGAGCCGTCAGTCGACGCGTTATCGACAACGATGATGGACATGTTTTGATAGTCCTGCTGAGTCAGACTATCCAAGCATTGCAGTGTATCCTGCCATCCATTCCAGTTCAGAACGATGACGGTGACATGTGGTTTCATTATTCCCTCTTTGTCGTTTTCATAGCGCATTTTCGACCGGTCGGCACGTGGCAATAACTCCGTACGCATGGCGACAATGGGATCGCGGCGATTTAATTCAAACCTTGACACTTTTCAATACCTTGGCTAATTGCGAAGAAAACATTTCCAGACTGAATTTCTTTTCACATAGCTGACGCGCCTTTTTGCCCATTCTTTCGGTCAGTGCCGGTTGCGCCACCAGCAACTGGACGGCCTGTCTCCATGCCTCCACGTCGCCTGCCTCGATCCAGATGCCGATGCCTTCTTTTTCAATATCGATATCGATATTTTTATTTCGCGTCATGACAACGGCTTTACCCATTGCCATGGCGTCATAGAGGCTGGTTAACCCGGCGAGCGCCTCCGTATCCTTCAGGCAGATGGCGATGGCATAGGATTGCTTGTACTCCTCCAGCAGGTTTTTGTAAGTAATTCCATGCCCGGATGGATGGCTATGCACATTCACGTTCGTCGTGGGTTCCAGAACCGGCCGTGTATCTGCGGAACAATAGATATCCAGCCGAAAATCCATCGTTGCAAACGCCACTGCCAGTGTGTCGTTATCGCGATTGACCTTGCCGGCACTAATAAAAAAGCGGCCCGGGGTGCTCCCCTCAAGAGCGGGTCGATAAA
>JBDSHM010000574.1:0-5303 GCA_039918495.1 Sulfuriferula sp.
CGAAGCAGACGAGTCGGACGCATCCTTTCTACATCTCACACCGGTGCTGGCGGTCGTGACCAATATCGATGCCGATCATATGGAAACCTATGGTCACGATTTCAGTCGCCTTAAACAGGCATTCGTGGATTTCGTACAGCACATTCCCTTTTACGGCATGGCAGTGTTGTGCAGCGACGACGCCAACGTGCGCGAAATCATGCCCAGTATCAGCAAGCCGATTACTACCTATGGATTAAATGACGGGGCTGACATCCGCGCAGTGGATATTACCCACAGCGGTGGCCAAATGCGCTTCGGCGTGATCAACGGCGGCGGCCGCCGCGTGATGGAAGTCACCCTCAATCTGCCCGGTCTGCATAACGTACTCAATGCGCTGGCGGCAATCGCAGTTGGTCTCGAAGTCGGCGCGGCTGAAGGCGCAATTGTGAAGGCATTAGCGGAATTCAGTGGCGTTGGGCGGCGTTTCCAGCGCTATGGTGAAATTGAAATTGCAGGTGGAGGCAGTTTTACGCTGGTAGACGACTACGGTCATCATCCGGTGGAAATGGCCGCTACGCTGGCGGCAGCGCGTGCCGCGTTTCCGGGGCGGCGTCTGGTGTTGGCATTTCAGCCACATCGCTATACCCGTACCCGCGATGTGTTTGAGGATTTCGTCAAAGTGCTGTCAGGAGTGGATGTGCTGCTGCTGGCTGAAGTATATGCCGCAGGCGAAGCACCGATTGTTGCGGCGGACGGACGTGCGTTGGCCCGAGCGATACGGGTAGCAGGCAAGACCGAGCCGGTGTTTGTCGAGCATATCAATGAAATGCCGCGCACGGTGCTGGATACAGCGCAAGACGGTGACGTCGTGCTGGTCATGGGTGCCGGATCCATCGGCCAGATACCTGCGCAGATAGTGGAGGCGGCCAATGCGACGGAATGAGGAACTCAATCACAGCGCCTCGGGTGGGGCGATCAGCAGTGCCGCCATGCGTGGTGAAGTGCGCCTGCATGAACCTATGGCTCGGCATGTGAGTTGGCGTGCGGGCGGGAATGCCGAGCGCGTTTATATCCCTGCCGATATTGGCGACCTGGCTGAATATTTGCGCGGTTTGCCGGTGGATTTGCCGGTGATGTTCGTCGGCTTGGGCAGCAATTTGCTGGTGCGCGATGGCGGTGTGCAGGGTGTGGTGGTGTTGCTGCATGCTGCATTGAAACGCATCGCACTGGAGTCGCGAGTCAAGGGCACCAGTTGGGAAAACGAAGCGGTGGAGGGACATGGGGTGGTATATGCCGAAGCGGGTGTGGCCGCGCCCAAGCTGGCGCGTTATGCGGCAAGTCATAACCTGGTTGGCGCTGAATTCATGGCCGGCATTCCGGGCACGGTAGGGGGCGCGTTGGCCATGAATGCAGGCTGTTATGGCACGGAAACCTGGGATGTGGCAGTACAGGTGCTGACACTGAATCGGAATGGGTATTTCACCGAGCGCAGCGCGGCTGATTACACGCTGGGTTACCGCCATGTTGCATTGAACAGTGGGCAAGATGAATGGTTTGTGGGGGGCTGGTTTCGTCTGGCACGTGGCGATGGCGCTGCATCCCGTCAGCAGATCAAGGATTTGCTGAATCGGCGCATTGCCAGCCAGCCGTTGAATTTGCCGAATGCCGGCTCGGTATTCCGTAACCCGCCAGGCGATTTTGCCGCACGTCTGATTGAGTCGTGCGGCCTGAAAGGGGTGCGTATCGGTGGTGCGCAGGTGTCGGAAAAGCATGCCAATTTTATTGTCAATACAGGCGGTGCAACTGCTGCAGATATTGAAGACCTGATCGATGAGGTGGAATACCAGGTAAACCGGCATAGCGGAGTACGGCTGGTTCGCGAAGTACGCATCATCGGGACACGAATGTGAGTGAGGCAATGAAAAAATTTGGAAAAGTAGGCGTGCTGTTGGGTGGGCGCTCGGCAGAACGTCAAGTGTCGCTGAAAAGTGGCGCTGCGGTATTGGCTGCCTTATTGCGCCAAGGCGTCGATGCACACGCGTTTGATCCGGCGGAACGCGATTTGGCTGAATTGGCGCAGGCGCATTTTGATCGCGTCATTATCTCCCTGCATGGCCGTTATGGCGAGGATGGCACGATACAGGGCGCACTGGAATTGATGGGCATCCCCTATACCGGCAGCGGTGTGATGGCATCGGCATTGGCGCTGGACAAATGGCGTACCAAATTGCTGTGGCAGGCTGCGGGGATACCCACACCAGAGTATGCGTTACTCGATGCGAGAACGGATTTTGATGACGTTGTACGCAAGCTGGGATTGCCGATTTTCGTCAAGCCGGCACGTGAGGGATCCAGTATCGGAATGAGCAAGGTAACGGCAGCAATCGATTTGAAACCGGCCTGGGAAAAAGCCGTGCAGTTTGACCCCTTGGTATTGGCAGAGCGCTTTATATCGGGTGGCGAATATACCTGCGCAATTTTGGGCCCGAGTGTATTGCCGATGATTCGTCTGGTGCCAAAAAAGGATTTTTATGATTTTGAAGCCAAATATCTGCGTGAAGATACCGAATACCTTGTGCCTTGCGGTCTGCCTGCAATTGAAGAGCAGGCCATTCAGACACTCGCGCTAAAGGCTTTTGACGTATTGGGTTGCAGGGGTTGGGCGCGTCTTGATGTCATGCTGGATACGGAGGGGAAACCATACTTTCTGGAGGCGAACACTTCGCCAGGGATGACCGATCATAGTCTGGTACCCATAGCGGCGCGGGCGGCGGGAATGGATTTCGACATGCTGGTGCTGAAGATTCTGGAGACGGCCCGTGTGGGATGACGAGGCCGCGCTCGCGCGCCTGACTCGCTGGAGCCTGTTGGCAACGGCCCTCATTGTGCTGTGGGCATTGTTGGTGCTGGCTTCGCGCCTACCCTGGTTTGATCTGCGCCAGATCAAAGTGAATGGTGCCCAGCATGTGACGCGTGAACAGGTGAATCTGGTGGTGTACCAGCATCTGCGCGGAAATTTTTTCTCGGTGAATCTGGATTCGGCACGCACCGCCTTCACCAAGTTGCCGTGGGTGCGCAGCGCCAGTGTACGCAGGCACTGGCCGGATGGGCTGGAAGTGACGCTGGAAGAACACAAGCCGCTGGCGCGCTGGGGTGATGAAGGATTGCTGAATACTTACGGCGAAATATTCCAGGCGGCAACTGCACAAAAACTGCCGCTGCTGTCCGGGCCGACCGGGAGCGAAAAGGAAGTGGCGCAGCGTTATGCCGATTTCACCCGCATTCTGCTGCCGTTGCATCATCGACCGGTCGAAGTGAATTTAAGCGCGCGACGCGCCTGGAGCATCAGTCTGGACGACGGCATGAGTATTGCGCTGGGGCGTGAACACATGGATTCGCGTCTGGCCAGTTTCGTGGAGTTGTATCCGCGTACCTTGGCCAACGTGGCAACGCCGGTGAAATATGTGGATTTGCGCTATCCAAACGGCTTTGCGGTACGCGTGCCGGTCGCGGCCATCAAGCATGCCGGATTGCCGAACAAGCAATCCAGTCGAAATCAATTACATCGCGATTTAATACATAGCGCCCGCTTGGTCACGGGGCAAGGAAAGCAGGGATGAGCAGATACAAGGACACACGCGAGCTGATTGTCGGACTCGATATTGGCACCTCAAAAATTCTCGCGATCGTGGCGGAACTGACACCCGAGGGCGGCGTGGAAGTCATCGGCATGGGCAGCCATCCGTCGCGCGGCCTGAAAAAAGGCGTGGTGGTGAATATCGAGTCCACTGTCAGCGCAATCCAGCGCGCACTCGAAGAAGCCGAGTTAATGGCGGATTGCAAGATACGCGAGGTTTACACCGGCATTGCCGGCAGCCACATCAAGAGCTTCAACTCGCATGGCATGGTGCCCATCCGGGACAAGGAAGTCAGCCAGCTCGATGTGGACAGGGTCATCGAGACGGCACGCGCTGTGAATATTCCTACCGACCAGCAAATCCTGCACATCCTGCCGCAGGAATATCTGGTGGACGGACAGGAGGATGTGCGCGAACCGTTGGGCATGAGCGGCGTGCGCCTGGAAGTGAAGGTACACATTGTGACCGGTGCCGTATCTGCTGCACAAAACATCATCAAGTGCGTGCGCCGCTGTGGTCTTGAAGTGCGCGATTTGGTGCTGCAGCCGCTGGCTTCTGCGCTGGCAGTGTTGACCGAGGATGAAAAGGATCTGGGTGTGGCACTGGTAGACATCGGCGGAGGTACCACCGATATCGCTGTGTTTACACAAGGAGCGATCCGCCACACAGCGGTGATACCGATTGCCGGCGACCAGATTACCAACGACATCGCACTGGCGTTGCGTACTCCGCTGAAGGATGCGGAAGACATCAAGATTGCGCATGGTTGTGCGTTGCGTCAGCTGGCCGGTGCGCACGACATGGTTGAAGTGCCGGGCGTGGGCGAACGGCCGGCACGCCAGTTGTCGCGTCAGACGCTGGCCGAGGTGATCGAGCCACGCGTGCTGGAGTTGTATGAATTGGTTCAGGCCGAGTTGCGGCGCAGCGGATTCGAGGAGTTGATGCGCTCCGGCATCGTGATTACAGGGGGCTCCGCAGCAATGCAGGGCATGGTCGATTTGGGCGAGGAAGTGTTTCACATGCCGGTACGGCTGGGATTGCCGCAATACACCGGCGGTTTGTCGGAAATGCTGCGCAATGCACGTTATGCAACTGGCGTGGGTTTGTTGCTGGCAGGTATGGATCAACAAGATCGGCATCAGCCGATGAAATTGTCGGGGAGTTCGGTAAAGCAAATATTGGAGCGTATGAGGGGCTGGTTCAAGAACTTTTAATGGGATAGCAGTAGCGGGTTAAGCAGTAAGTGGTTCGGGTGAATTTTGATTGATTGATAAAGGAGATGGCAATGTTTGAAATCGTGGATACACAAACGCAGGATGCAATTATTAAAGTGATCGGTGTAGGCGGTTGTGGCGGCAATGCGGTAGACCACATGATTGATTTTGGTGTGCAGGGCGTGGAGTTCATCAGCATCAATACCGACGCGCAGGCGCTGCAGCGCAACAAGGCCAAAATCCAGCTGCAACTGGGTACAGGCGTGACGCGCGGGCTGGGTGCCGGTGCCAATCCGGAAATCGGTCGTGAGGCCGCACTGGAAGACCGTGAGCGCATCGCCGAGCTGATCGAAGGCGCGGACATGCTGTTTATCACCGCAGGCATGGGTGGTGGTACCGGTACCGGCGCAGCCCCGGTAGTAGCGGAAGTCGCCAAGGAAATGGGAATCCTGACGGTTGCCGTGGTGAC
>JBDSHM010000575.1:0-4199 GCA_039918495.1 Sulfuriferula sp.
ACCTCACCGATGGTGAAGTAGCGTTTTGCCGGGATCAATGGCAGTTGATTAGTTGGCTGATGTTCCGCCATGCGCGTCTTCTACCTGTGATTTAAGCTTCTGACTGGCATGAAATGTCACTACTCGACGTGCAGTAATGGGCATCTCTTCACCGGTTTTTGGATTGCGGCCAGGGCGTTGCGGTTTGTCGCGCAGCTGAAAGTTTCCGAATCCGGAAAGCTTTACGGTATCTCCGGATTCAAGTGCAATGCGTATTTCTTCGAAGAACGACTCAACCATATCTTTGGCTTCACGTTTATTCAGTCCAACTTTTTCGAACAGCATGTCTGCCAGTTCTGCCTTGGTCAGGGTCATGACTACCTCAGGAACGTAATTGTGCGTTGAATTTTTGTTTTAACAAATCGGTGAAATACGCCATGGCGGTATCTACTTCAGTGTCGGTAAACGTCTTTTGAGTATCTTGCAACAACACTCGAAATGCAAGACTTTTTTTATCAGAATCAATACCTTTGCCTCGATATACGTCAAACAACGCAACCTCGACAACGCCCTCAATATGCGCTGCATACATAGCATCGATCAAAGCCTGTACCGGCACAGACTCATCAATTATCACTGCAAGATCGCGGCGTACGCTTTGGAAACGCGAAACTTCTCCATGACTCGGCAACGCCCGGATTAATAATGGTGGTAGTGAGAGCTCGAATATGACGGGCGCGGTATCCAGATCATATTTTTGCATCAACTGCGGGTGCAAAGCACCGAGCCAGCCTGCCTTAACACCATCCAGCCACACTTCAGCACATTGTCCCGGATGCATAGCCGCATGGGCTGCTTTTTCAAAGCGCGCGATTTGCGGCCAACACAGGGCTTCAATATCTGCCTTGACGTCAAAAAAATCCACGTTACGTGCGGTGCTTCCCCATTGCTCGGGAACTGCATTACCATAAGCCAGCCCAGCCAGCCGTTGGGGCTGATCGAAACCATCTCCCGTCGGAAGATAACAACGACCGCTTTCAAAAATACGTACCCGTTCCTGGCGTCGGTTCAGGTTACTGCGCAACACATCCATCAACCCACTCAATAAGGTCGAGCGCATCACGCTCATCTGACTGGCAATCGGATTTTTTAATGCAACTGGTAGACCACCGGGTGCAAAATCCGCTTCCCATGCCGCATCTACAAAGCTGTAGGTAATCACTTCCTGATAGTCACGTGCAACAAGCAGTGAACGCACAGTGTCTATCGCTCGCTGATGTTCCGGCTGAGGCAGCATATTCAGGGAAGCAACGGGTGCCTGCGCCTGAATATTGTCATAACCATACACGCGCGCCAGTTCTTCGATAAGGTCTTCTTCAATGTTCAAATCAAAACGATAGCTGGGAGGTGTCACTTGATATGCTGCGTCATCGCGATGATAAGTAAAGCCCAGTCTAGCCAGCGTTTTTTCCACCTCGGCGTCGTTCAGGATCGTACCTAATACTTTATTGGCCCGGGCAGTGCGCAAGGTAACCGGTAGACGCTCAGGTAAAATCCCATTGACTTCAGTGATTGGGCTGGCCTCACCACCACAAATCTCGAGTATCAGGGTAGTGGCGCGCTCCAACGCATTGCGCGTGGATGCGTAGTCGACGCCACGCTCGTAACGATGCGAAGAGTCAGTCGACAAACCCAAGCGACGTGCGCGTCCGGCAATCGCATCCGGGTCGAAATATGCGGCTTCAAGAAAAATTTCTGCGGTATTTTCATCCACAGCTGTCGCTGCCCCCCCCATGATTCCAGCGAGTGCTTGCGCGCCATTATCATCGGCAATCACCAGCATGTCCGCATCCAAGACTGCGCGCTGATCATTCAGCAGCTTCAATGTTTCACCCGGTGTAGCTAAACGCACCTGGATATCACCTGCGAGTTTCCCCAGATCAAAGGCATGTAAGGGCTGTCCCAATTCCAGCAACACGTAATTGGTAATATCCACTACCGGACTGATACTGCGCAGACCGCTACGGGAAAGACGCTCTGTCATCCATGCGGGTGTTTGGGCCGAGCGATTGAGTTGACGAATAATCCGTCCGCAATAGCGCGGGCAGGCTTGTCCGGCGCTTACCTGCACGTTGCGGGTAACACTACCGTTAACCGTGGCAGGCGCAATCAATGGCAGGTTTAGGGGGCTATCGGTCAACGCGGAAACTTCACGTGCCACACCAACCATACTCAGGCAATCGCTACGATTGGGAGTCAGTTTGAGCGTATACAACATGTCATCCAGATGCAGATAATCCCGGATATTGCTTCCCACCGGCGCATCGTCCGACAATAACAACAGGCCATCGGCTTCTTCTGCCAGTCCAAGTTCGCGTGCCGAGCACAACATGCCTTGCGATTCGATGCCACGCAGTTTGGCTTTCTTGATTTCAAAACCCGGTAGCTTGGCGCCAATCAGCGCACAGGGCACGCGCACTCCTTCGCTTACATTGGGCGCACCGCAAACAATTTGCAAAGGGGTATCCATACCGGCGTCTACCTGACACACTCGCAGACGATCAGCATCCGGATGTGGGACGACCGATAGCACCTGCCCTACCACCACATCGGAAAAGTCTGCCGCCACCGCGTCCAGCGCTTCGACTTCCAGCCCGGCCATTGTCAGAAGATGCGACAACTGTGTACTTGGCAGCGCAGGATTCACAAGGGTTCTTAACCAGCGTTCAGAGAATTTCATCTTGTCGGATCAATTGAATTGTTTCAGAAAGCGTAAATCATTGGCGAAAAACAGGCGTAAATCGTCCACTCCGTAACGCAGCATTGCGAGTCGTTCTACACCCATGCCAAACGCGAATCCAAGATATTTTTCGCTATCCACATGCACATGACCCAATACATTGGGATGCACCATGCCGCAGCCCAGCACTTCCAGCCAGCCAGTATGACTACATACCCGGCAACCATCGCCACCGCACATCACACATGCAATATCCATTTCTGCCGATGGTTCGGTGAACGGAAAAAACGATGGTCGGAACCGCACTTTCAGGTCATCACGCTCAAAAAAACGCTGCATGAAATCTGCCAGGATCCCCTTCAATGCTGCAAAACTTACCTCTTCGTCCACCCATAGCCCCTCGACCTGATGAAACATTGGCGTATGGGTCACATCGGAGTCGCAGCGATACACTCGCCCTGGTGCGATAATTTTTATTGGCGGTTTATTCGCTTGCAAATAATGTATCTGGACTGGCGAGGTGTGCGTACGCAACAGGTGTTTGTCATCCACGTAGAATGTATCGTGCATGGCGCGTGCAGGATGATTTTCGGGAATATTCAGTGCAGTGAAATTATAGAAATCTGTTTCAATCTCGGGGCCTTCAGTCACCTCGAAACCGATCGAAGCGAATAGCGCCTGGATACGCGCCAGCGTACGAGTAACAGGGTGCAGCCCACCCATACTCAAGCCACGTCCTGGCAATGTCACATCAAGCATTTCGGCCGCCAGTTTGCTATTGAGCTGCTCTTGCGCCAGCGTTGCACGACGCATTTCCAAGGCCTGCTGAATCTGCTCCTTGGCCTGATTGATCAAATTACCTGCCGAGGGGCGTTCTGCGGCAGGCAATTTGCCAAGCTGTTTCAACTGCTCGGTAAGCAAACCCGATTTTCCCAGATAACGGGCTTTTGCCTGCTCCAACTCAACCCCTTGGCTGGCTGACGAGAATTCTTTTAATGCTTCGGCAACAATTGTATCGAGATTTTGCATGGTGATTTTGTCTCTGGAGAGCGTTTCTAGAAATTCAACCGGCATCGGAAATCCTCGCCAGATTGAATTTTTGGAAGCGCCCATAAAAAAGGAGGCCGAGGGCCTCCTTTTTTAAGGTTAACTCAGCTTAGGCTGCCAATTTAGCTTTAGCCTGTTCTGCAAGCTGTGCAAAAGCAGGCTTGTCGAACACGGCCAGATCAGCCAGAACCTTGCGATCCAGCACGATTTCTGCTTTTTTCAGCCCGTTCATGAAGACGCTGTAACGCATTCCGCATTCACGGGCAGCCGCATTAATACGCGCAATCCACAAGGAACGGAACTGGCGCTTGCGCTGACGACGATCGCGGTAGGCATATTGCCCCGCTTTCATTACCGCCTGCTTGGCAACTCGGTAAACGTTTTTACGACGACCCCGATAGCCTTTAGCCAGATCGAGAACTTTTTTGTGACG
>JBDSHM010000576.1:0-5217 GCA_039918495.1 Sulfuriferula sp.
AGGCCCATTTATCCCTTTAAATGGTCCTCTCCTGACGGCTGAACCTGCAGATGGCAATTCGCCGTTTAGGAGTGCGCTGAACTCCACTCACCCGGTACCCGAGCCGACGGTCATTGCCTTGGTTGTAATCGGCTTATTGAGTATGGTCTGGCTTAGAAGAAAACCCGATTAATCACTCCGTTACAATTTGCGTTGCTGGTCACCCTGGCTGAATCCTAGCAGCTGAATCTCAACATCCTTGCACAAGGCGATGACCTTGAATAGTTCCCCCATTTCGGCTGGGCTCATCAGCTTTTGCAAGGCGGCCGCCTGGGGGAGGTAGGTCGCAACATCACTTGCTGATGTGCGTGCCAAAAGCTCAGTGATGCCGCAATTGATCAGGAATTGTGCCTGACTGGTATAGCCTCCCAAACGCATTCCCGCCTCAATGCCTGCTACTGCGATTGCGGTGAAATCCACATGGGCTGTGATGTCCTGCAGACCCGGATAATAGAATGGATCATCATGAGCATGATGGCGATAATGGCACATCAGCGTGCCCCGGTTGCGTTGCGGGTGGTAGTACTCCCGCTCGCCGAAACCATAGTCGATTAGCAGCAGCGCGCCGCGTTGCAGGCAGTGGGCAAGGCTTTTGATGAATGCACTCGCTGCTAGATTGATTTCGCTGACATAGTCGGCGGGTACGTCAATCGCGAGCGCTGCATCTTGCAAGCGCCCGGAAACAACGGCCTGGTCGCGCCACATGAAGGCATTGTCTACCCAGGTAACGCCGCGTTCGAATATCGTGTCCTGCATCCAGTGCACCATGTTTACCGGCATTGCATCGAGTACCTCGTTGCCTACAACACAGCCTGTAAATACAGCTGGCAGCATATCCAGCCAGCGGACACGTTCCAGCATCTGTGGAGCTTTTTGCAGGATGGCAGTGTGCTGTCTTTCGCGCAAGTCGGCACTTACTTCAAGGATGTAATAATGTGCTGGCAAACAATCGAGTGCCGCCAGTTCATAGAGTAGGTCGCAAGCCAGTCGGCCACTGCCCGCACCGACCTCCAGCACGTCGCCGCCACAGGTTTGCAGAACCTGTGCGACCTGTCGGGCCAGGCTGCGGCCAAATAAGGGGGAAATCTCCGGTGCCGTGACAAAATCCCCGGCAGCGCCGAATTTGGCCGATCCACCGCTGTAATAGCCTAACCTAGGCGCATACAGCGCCAGTTCCATATAGTTGGCGAAACTGATCCAGCCATCAGTTTGGTGAATAACATCCGTTATATGATGGACGAGCGCGGTACTATGGGCGAGTGCTTCAGGGCTGGGTGCGGGCAAAGGCATGGTGCGGGGTCAATAGTCGGCAAAGCTGAGAGGATAAGGAATTAAGCCATGCAAGGCAAAACGATATTGATTACAGGGGGAGCAAAGCGCGTAGGCGCAGCCATTTGCCGGTTATTGCATTGCGAAGGCGCCAATCTGATGGTGCATTACCATACCTCGGTACAGCAGGCACGCGAACTACAGGACGAACTTAATGCCATCCGCGCCGGCTCGGTGACTTTGATCCAGGGTAATTTGCTCAAAACAGAATCATTTCCCAACATCGTCGCCACGACCGTGGAAACCTACGGCAGCCTCGACGTCCTGATCAACAATGCCTCCAGTTTTTACGCCACTCCCGTGGGCGAGATCAATGAAGCCAATTGGGACGACCTGATCGGTACCAATTTGAAAGCTCCGCTTTTCCTGTCGCAAGCGGCGGCCAATGAGCTGCGTCGTCGTCATGGCTGCATTGTCAATATCGCCGATATCCACGCCGAGCGGCCCATGAAAAGCTACGTGGTATACAGCATCGCCAAGGCCGGCGTAGTCGGGCTGACGCGCTCGCTGGCCCGGGAGTTGGGGCCTGAGGTGCGCGTCAACGCAGTCTCACCCGGGCCGATTCTATGGCCGGAAGACGATGCAATATTCGACGAACTATCGCGCCAGCGCATCATCTCCCACACCATACTCAAACAGGCTGGTGAACCCGAAGACATTGCGCGTGCGGTACGTTATCTGGTATCCGATGCCGGCTATGTGACCGGACAGGTGCTGACGGTGGATGGGGGACGTAGCGTACGACTGTAATAATAGGTGTCCAATAGGATGGTACCGGTTATCCACGATGACGGTGCGAAACCTCCTCATGGAAAAGATCGGGCATGAGATTTCCATTCCGCCCCAACCTGATTTGGGCGACCAGGAAAAAATGATTCCGCTGTGGTAATCAACCGTAGCACGCCTTATATTCCGTTATCCATTTTTGCTGCAACGGATGGTAATCAGCGCGCCGTTTTTGCCAGCAAACAGCGTGAGCTCCTACCACCCGTGCTGATGCCAAGCCTAATTACATGCGGTTTGTGCAATGTTTCCACGGTGCTTATTTTTTAAAAATTGGAAAATTAAGGACGCTGATTCACAGTCAGCGCGTACCTCGTTACGCTGATTCGCGTCTGGAAATTGACCGTGGTCCCCATGCCAAGGTATAATCTCGCCTCTCCGAAATGCGCCCGCTGTTCTTCGACAGGATACGGAACGCCGATAGGATTTCGGGGTGTAACGCAACCCGGTAGCGCGCCTGCTTTGGGAGCAGGATGTCGGAGGTTCGAATCCTACTCGGGGAGCCAGACATAGCAAGCAATTAGGCCATCCCTCGGGGTGGCCTTTTGCTTTTCCGAGCGTTCTGTATTGACCCGAGGCCCCACCTTGAGTCACTCGCTCATCCACACGTCAAAGGAATCGACATGCAGGCAGACCAAGTTTTAAGCCACTTGAAAAAACATGGGCAGCTTCTCGACTTGGAGATCGCATCCGCAACCGGGATTGCACTGGTTCAAGTACGCAAGTCACTGGCTGACTTAATGACACGGGGAGAAATATCCCAGTGTAGTGTCACCCACTTCAATGGCAACAAGCGTGTTGATGGTTTTCAGTGCAGGATTTCGGGCTATGTGCCGCCCGTCGCACCAGGTCGAAAGGCTGGGCCTACCAAAGGCGTTTCATCAGACTAGAAACGTGGCAGTCATTAAGAGGTATGTCGGAGTGAAGCGGACTGACCGCCAGCGACGATGAATTCAAGAACGACCTCGGTCGCAAGACGTTTTCGCTACGAAGCTGTCTTGGCAGTCCAGGAGTCCAGCGGGTGATCCCTTCAGCGAGGGGTGATCCCAGTGGGTTTCAACCAATATTAAGGAGCAATACCAATGACCAACGCACAACGCCGAGCAGCCAGCCGCATGGCTGAAATGGATCCGTTACGTAACGACAGCAAGCCTGAATCAACGCACAGCAGCGCGTTCTGCCCTCATGAGGCAGGCGGGTATTACCTCGCTACCGTGGGTACTGTCGGCACGATCAAGCTATTCGCCAAGGACCTCAAGCCCCCCGTTTACACCTACGGCATCACCACCGTTCATCTTGAACTGGATCCTGATACCGGCAAATGGATATGGTTTGATGGTGAGAGAAATCAATCCCCGCGCAAGAACCAGGATGGTTGGAGGCTTGGTAGCAAGAGGTTACATGACACACGCGAAGGCGCAGAGGCTGAGCTTCAGCGCGAGATGGTCAAAAACGGTGACCGGGTGACCAAGGTGCATGACCTGCCCGACGATGCGACTGCGCTGAAAAAGATCCGTAGTGCTCACCATCCAGACCGCAACAACGCCGATGCCGACCATGATCTCTATCAGGCTGTTATCGAGAAGCTGGACAGGATGCGTGCGGCGAATCAGTGAACCATACCGAAGCCTGCCCGAATTCTGACCCGTACAATCCACCCTTAATCCGGTGGGTTTTTATGCGCTTAGTGGCGGGAGCTTCATAGCGCCTTTCATATAGCGCGTCAGCGCCCGCTCCAGCTCAGCCTGCACCGCCTCCCGCAATGCCCTAGGCGCCAGCACTTCCACCTCGCCGCCATGGCGCAAAATATCCATCAGCAGTTCGCGCGTGTCGGAATACGGCAGTTCCAGCACGTATTCCCCGCTTTCCAGCCAGTGGCTGCGCTGGTCCTTGTGCCAGCGTTCCTGCGCCACCCAGCGTGCGCGTCCGGCGCTGAACTTCAGCTGTGCCCACTGCACTGCCGCGCCGGAAAAAATCCCGTAACCACTCCCTAGTTCGGCATCCAGCACGCTGTCCTCCAGCTCAAGCGCGGGCTCGGTGACCGGCTGGGCGGCGCGGATCGCATCCAGCGCAAACGAACGTATCGCGTTGCGGCTGTGGCACCACGCATCCAGATACCAGTTGTCACGGTAATACACCAGCCGCTGCGGCGACACGGTGCGCTCGACCAGCGCGTCGCTGGCGCGGTTGTAGTGATTGATCAGCAATTGCCTGCGCGCCAGCACAGCGTGGGCGATTACCTCGAAGCTTGCGGGCGATGCATGCCGCGCCGCCATCGTCAGCATACGGATGCGATTTTTGACGTCATCCTGCGCATGCCCGGCAGATGACAGTATCGCCCCCAGCCTGAGTTTCAGCGGCTCGATATGCGCGCTCAGCAGACCCGGCTGAATCTCCGCCAGCAAGCCATGCAGGGTGAGCAACGCGTGCGCTTCGCTGGCGTTGAACCACAAACCGGGTAGCTCAAACGCGGGTGCGCTGGTTTGGCGATCAAAACGATAACCGCCCAGTGCCCGGTCAAATACAATTGGCGCATTCAGGCGGCTGCGCAGGTAATCCAGATCGCGCTTGAGCGTCGCCCACGATACCCCGAGTTCATCCAGTAACACGCTGCGCGGGGTGCTGCGGCGTGCGCCGAGCAGACGTTCAATCAGATAAAAGCGTTCGGTACGATTCAAGGTGTCTGGTTTATTTTGGTGAGGTGAATAGCGGGCGCATCTCCTGAGCCCAGCGACCATTAGACTGGTGTTGTCGCCATTTGGCAAATCAGCAGGAGAACGGCATGGATCATTTTAAGCGCGTTGATATTCGTCACATTGACCCGGATTGGGCAGTGTTCTGGGTCGCGGCTTGCGCCGCTTTATTGGGGGTGTTGCTGGGGGGGTAAGGGCAAGCGTGTCAATCAGCGCGCCGTTTTTGCCAGCAAACAGCGTGAGCTTCTACCACCCGTGCTGATGCCAAGCCTGATTACATGCGGTTTGTGCAATTTTTCCACGGTGCTTATGTTTTAAAATTGGAAAATTAAGGACGCTGATTCACAGTCACGCCGCCTGAATGAACTGAAAT
>JBDSHM010000577.1:0-3771 GCA_039918495.1 Sulfuriferula sp.
ATGCAGGCCGCAACGGTATTATCGGGGCGTTGACTGAAGACCTGATCGATACCAGCAAAGAAACCGATGCGGCTATCGCAGCGTTGCGTTCCACCCCATCCGGCGCATTCGGTTCATGCCGTTTCAAACTGAAAAGCCTGGAAGCGAATAAGCGTGAATATCAGCGCCTGATTGAAGTGTTCAAGGCACATAACATCGGTTACTTTTTCTACAATGGCGGCGGTGATTCGGCCGACACCTGCTTCAAGGTCTCGCAATTGTCGGAAGCCATGGGCTACCCGATACAGGCCATTCATGTACCCAAAACGGTAGACAACGATTTGCCGATTACCGATTGCTGTCCTGGTTTCGGCTCGGTTGCCAAATATATCGCGGTATCTACGCTGGAAGCATCCTACGACGTCCGCTCCATGGCCAAGACATCGACCAAGGTATTTGTGATCGAAGTGATGGGGCGCCATGCCGGCTGGATCGCGGCAGCAGGCGGATTGGTAGCCGAGCAAGGTATCCCGGTAATCATCCTGTTCCCGGAAATTGAATTTGACCAGAAGAAATTCCTCTCCGCAGTGAAGAAAAAAGTCGAGGAATTCGGTTATTGCACGATCGTGGTGTCGGAGGGTTGTCACTATCCCGATGGTAAATTCCTTGCGGAACAGGGCACGCGCGATGCCTTCGGTCATGCCCAGTTGGGTGGCGCTGCGCCAGTTGTGGCAAACATGATCAAGGAAGCACACGGTTACAAGTTTCATTGGGCAGTCGCCGATTATCTGCAGCGTTCGGCGCGCCACATTGCTTCCAAGACCGATGTAAAACAGGCTTACGAACTGGGTAAAAAGGCTGTCGAGCTCGCCATCAAGGGACACAATTCGGTGATGCCGACGGTGGACCGCATCTCGGATTCACCCTACAAATACAAGATCGGTGTGGCGCCCTTGTCCAAGGTCGCCAATGTCGAGAAATTCATGCCGCGTGACTTCATCAGCAAAGATGGCTATGGCATTACCGAGAAATGCCACCGTTATCTGGCCCCGCTGATTCAGGGTGAGGATTATCCAAAATACGAAAACGGTTTGCCGCTGTACGTCACTTTGAAGAATGTGGCCGTAGCGAAAAAACTGAAGCCGTTTTCCATCTGATACGGGTTTATTAGCGAACCTTGAATAATCTGTCATGACCTTAGACCGCGCACGTCAGTTGCTTGCCGTCCAGGCGGATTTTGGCGGATTCTACAACGGCAATTCCGCCAAACTTATCCTGTCGGAAGTACAGCGTGAGCATGGTCAGACAGCCGTCGATCAATTCATACAGGAGTTGAATCTCATCGAAATTTTCGGCTTTGAGCCGGGAATGCGCTTTGAGGGTGGGCTTGCCATTGGCAAGCCGTACTAAAAAAATAATAGTCGCAAGGCAATGAGCCGGCCGGAACAGGCTCCGATTCGCACAAGTAATCCAAGGAGGGATGAAGTATGTCGGATGGTCTAGTATTGGCGCTCGCTTGCGCTGTTTTTGCCATTATCTATGGCCTGGTTTCAATCAAATGGGTGTTGGCAAAGCCTACTGGCAATGAGCGCATGCGCGAAATTGCGGCGGCTATTCAAATCGGGGCGCAAGCCTATCTCAATCGTCAGTACCGCACCATTGGCATGGTGGGTGTGGTGTTGTTCATCCTCATATTCATCTTTATCGGCAAACTCACTGCGGCAGGTTTCGCACTCGGCGCGGTACTGTCAGCCGCGGCAGGTTACATTGGCATGAATATCTCGGTGCGCGCCAACGTTCGCACAGCCGAAGCTGCACGCGAGGGACTCAACCCGGCGCTGAAAGTGGCGTTCCGTAGCGGGGCGATTACCGGCATGCTGGTCGTAGGTTTGGGGCTGTTGGGAGTGGCGGGCTTTTATGCGTTCCTCGCGGCGATCACCCCAGTGGGTGAAGTCGTCAACATTTCCCCATTGATTGGCTTGGGCTTCGGCGGCTCGCTGATTTCCATTTTTGCGCGGCTGGGTGGCGGCATTTTCACCAAGGGTGCGGATGTGGGCGCCGATTTGGTCGGCAAGGTGGAAGCAGGCATCCCCGAAGATGACCCGCGCAACCCGGCAGTCATCGCCGACAACGTGGGCGACAACGTAGGCGATTGCGCCGGCATGGCCGCCGACCTGTTCGAGACCTACGCCGTGACCATCATCGCCACCATGTTGCTGGGTGGACTGATACTGCATACTGCGGGTACTGGCGCGATGATTTATCCGCTGGTATTGGGCGGCGTGTCCATCGTCGCCTCGGTGATCGGCACGTTTTTCGTCAATGCACGGGAAGGCGGCAAAATCATGAATGCCCTCTACCGCGGCCTGATCGTGTCGGGCGTGCTGGCGGCCGTGGCGTTCTACCCGGTCACGCAGTGGCTGATGGCCGACAATGGCAGCTACAGCGTAATGAGCCTGTATCTGTGTGGTCTGGTCGGGCTCGGGTTGACGGCGGCGATGGTACTGATTACAGAGTATTACACCGCTACTGAATATGCGCCGGTACGCCATATTGCCCAGGCTTCCACCACAGGCCACGGGACCAACGTGATCGCCGGGCTGGGCGTGTCGATGCGCTCTACCGCTGCACCCGTTATGGCCGTGTGCGTGGCCATTCTCGTATCCTATCAATTGGCGGGTTTATATGGCATCGCCATTGCTGCTACCGGCATGCTATCCATGACCGGCATTATCGTGGCGCTGGATGCTTATGGCCCTGTTACAGATAATGCAGGCGGTATCGCGGAAATGGCTGATTTACCTGACAGCGTGCGCGCGATTACCGATCCGCTGGATGCCGTGGGCAACACCACCAAAGCGGTCACCAAAGGCTATGCAATTGGTTCAGCCGGTCTGGCAGCGCTGGTGCTGTTTGCCGACTACACCCATACCTTGCAACACGCCGGCAAGCTGGTGGACTTTTCCCTGTCCGACCCGGCGGTGATTATCGGCTTGTTCATTGGCGGCATGGTGCCGTACCTGTTCGGCGCCATGGGTATGGAGGCAGTGGGCCGTGCTGCAGGCAGCGTGGTGGTGGAAGTGCGCCGCCAGTTCAAGGAAATCCCCGGCATCATGGCGGGTACCGCCAAGCCGGATTATTCCAGAGCTGTGGATATGCTCACCCGTGCCGCGATCAAGGAAATGATGATCCCCTCGCTGCTGCCTGTCCTGGTGCCCATCGTTGTGGCGTTGGGCATGACCGCATTGATGGGACCGGGTGCCGGCACCAAGGCGCTGGGCGGTGTGCTGATGGGCTCCATCGTCACCGGTATATTCGTAGCCATTTCGATGACCACTGGCGGCGGCGCCTGGGATAACGCCAAGAAATATATCGAAGAGGGTAATTTTGGCGGCAAGGGCTCGGAAGCCCACAAGGCCGCGGTGACCGGTGATACCGTGGGTGATCCCTACAAAGATACGGCAGGCCCGGCAATCAACCCGCTGATCAAGATCATCAATATTGTTGCGTTGCTGATTGTGCCGCTGCTGCATTAACAGCATCATGTTTTGATTGCCAGGTAGTACCGGGCAATGAATCAAGAAGGCCAGACAATAGTCTGGCCTTCTTTCGTTTGAGGCGGGGTTGGCTGAAATTGAATGCTTAAACAGGAGCGACGTACGATGCATCAGCGCCCTCTAGCTCGGCCAGCTCAAGCTCACTGAATCCGGCAGCACGCCGTGCTTCAAGATTGAAGGGCCCACGCATGACAGGTGCCTTATATTCGGCGGCCAGACGAGCGTAGGTGGCAAC
>JBDSHM010000578.1:0-2001 GCA_039918495.1 Sulfuriferula sp.
ATAGATATTAATAAACCGACTATCTTTCTATTTTTTATCTTCTGACAGGAGGTTTTCCATCTTCCGAATTCCGTAACGGCATTGGAAAATTCAGCTATCTCGACCTGCGTCGCAAACACTGTATTTACATATCGCCCCACCATGACACTCCCCTTAATAATCACAACTTTCCTTTTTTGGCGATGCTTGTTCAGTACCGTTTATTGATTCTTCTTTCGCGAGGAATTTTTATACAAAGAGCAAGCCCATATTTGTTGGACTGCTTGCATAATCCCGAATTATTTTAAATTTGTTTCCCGTACCTATCGTGATCGGGTGAGGAGTGCTCATGCATTGAGGACCATCATTCTTTAAACTTAATCCGGGATCTTGAATACGAATAGAGTCTGTGAAAAATCGATATCCACCACCTTGGCCAGTTTGACCATGTACAGGAATGACCCAAGGATAATATCCTGCATTAGCTTCATCGTAATAGGGATCCCCAGAAGGCGCTAAAGAGAGCAAAGTAATGCACCATCCGGGATTGGCTTGATTTGTGACTATTGACTCCTGCAAGGTAAGCCCAATAGTTCCTGCTAACGAAGCTGTATGAAAGGATGGACCACCCGGGGAATTTGGCCCCAAGCAGTTAAAGCCACTCTCATTCCACCAATAATAGTCTCCGCTAGCTTGAGCGTTCGGGGTGAACAAACTAATGAACAGAACAAGTCCTAAATATTTGGACAGGTAAGATAACGATTTAATGGTTAGACCAGAAGGCTGATAGACGTATCGCGCAAGTAATCTTCGAAAAAACATGGTCTGACTCGAAATAAGTCTTGTTTTGGCGTGATTACGTGCGCTGCGTTGCCGTCTGGCTAAAGCTTTCCAAAAAAGTCGAGATAATTGCAAGACCGCTCCCCTTTACACTTCAATCTTTTTGATTTAATTATATTTTTTCACATCGTGACCTGTGCTCATGCCGATGTCAAGAACCAACTTGATCCAAATGGCCATCATTAAACCTGACTGACCCAATCTCTCCACGCATCGACTGCCTGACATCATCATGTACTGTGCAAACTGCTAAATTTGCTGCCGCAAGCGAACGAAATTGATGTGATGCAGACGAACCATCCCCACCGAGGTCATGGCCACCGGCTCAATTTGTAAACACGATCGGAACGCAATTTATTAGATTGCGAAAAAAATGACTCCTCTTGGCACAAGACTTTAGTGGGTAAATGTTACCGGCCTATGCTGGCGTACTGGCCTAACCGTAGCCCGTTCGGGCTATGCGTCAGCGGCTGCCAGCGGCGATCTTGCGAGGGAATTCAAGTTTGCGAAACAAGGCAATCGCCAGCAGCGCCAGCACAATAGAAATCGCGTAGCGTCCGCCGCCATCGAGGAAGTGTTGCACGCGCGAGCCGAGGGATGCACTGATGCGGGTGGGGTCGGCTTGCCAGTACAGCACATCCTCCACCCCCCCCCACAGGATCAACGGGATATCCAGCATCTCTGCCAGCACCACGAACGGCAGGCATAGCAGCAGCCCGGGCCGATGCTTGAGCGCAATGCCCGGCCAGCTGGCGGCGAGCGCCAGCATCAGCACCGGATGCACCCAGGCATGCGCGGTTAGGGTCGAGGCGTTCACCGATACGCCGCTCGGGAAGATTTGCTCCCCTATCACCCGGGGTTCGGTCAGCGTCGCGGTGAACGCCACCACGGCTTCGTGGTGTTCGATGCGCGCCCCCAGATAGTCGATGTGAAATGCCGGCAGCAGCAGTTGCAGTTCGCTGCGGAACAGCGGCAGCAGCAGTGCCATCAGGGACGCGGCGAAGTGATCGGTGAGCCAGGCCAGCCCGCCCGCCGTCACGGCGAACCTCAGCGCCGCGCTAAGCAGGTTCCGCCGGGGCACCGCGGCCGATCCACCCGGCGAAGAACAGACACGCCACGGCGATGATGATCAGCGACCCGACCAGGCCGTGGATCAGTTCGAACAGCGCCTGGTCGTGGCGC
>JBDSHM010000579.1:0-4739 GCA_039918495.1 Sulfuriferula sp.
AGTGAGAATTTCGTCAAGAACCTCACCCTGACCCAACTCGAACGCGCGCGTCGCGGCGGCAACCGCAAGCATTCAGCGTGATCGCACTACGCGGGTTCGATTACCACCAGCGTATCGCCTGCTGCGACCTGTTTGCCGGCGCGGCAATGTAGCGCACACACTGTTCCATCTACCGGCGAATAGACGGAAAACTCCATTTTCATTGCCTCGACAATCAGCAGGGGATCACCTGCCTTGACCACCGATCCCGCTTCAATCAATAGCTTCCAGATACTGCCGCTGATATCCGATGCCACGACGTGACCGGTGCTGTCCGTGATAGGCGGCGCCATATCGATCTCATCGATATGCGCTTCATCTGTCTCATAGGTTTGCCAATGCGCAATTTCTGCATTGAACGCCGCCTGTTGATGCGTCTTGAAATCGGCGATGCTTTCCGCATTGTCATGCAGGAATGCATCGTATTGGGCAAGATCAAACACGCTCTCTTCAATATCGATGCGCGCCCGTCCTTCGCGAAAATCCTCGCGTAACTGATTCAGCTCCGCTTCGCTCACCGGGTAATAGCGTACCTGGTCGAAGAAACGCAACAGCCACGGCGCACCCTGTTCGAATTGCGGGTTTTTCAGGAACTTGTTCCAGATCGGCAGGGTGCGTCCGACAAGCTGGTAACCACCGGGCGAATCCATGCCGTAGATGCACATGTAGACGCCACCGATCCCAACCGTGCCCTCGGCCGTGTAAGTGCGCGCCGGGTTGTATTTGGAAGTAAGCAAACGATGGCGCGGATCGATCGGAACCGCGCAGGGTGCGCCCAGATATACATCGCCCAGCCCGAGTACCATATAACTGGTATTGAACACGATATCGCGCACCGCATCCTGGCTGGCAAGGCCGTTGATGCGACGAATGAATTCGACATTGCTCGGCAGCCAGGGCGCGCTGTCCTTGACCGATTGCCGGTAACGCGCCACTGCGTCCAGCGTTGCGCTATCCTCGAATGCCAGCGGCAAATGCACGATCCGGCTGGGTACGCGCATGCTTCTGGCAGGCGGCAGCTGCGCTTCCAGCGCGCAAAGGGTATCGAGCAATGCGGTTTGATGCAGAATGCGGCTATCGTAGTGGATTTGCAGCGAGCGCACTCCCGGCGACAATTCCCGAATTCCGTCAACAGGATTCGTCTTGAGTGCTTCCATCAAGGCATGAATGCGCAGCCGTGAGTGCAAATCGAGCACATTGGCACCGTACTCCAGCAGAATGTATTTATCTCCTGCCTGACGATAAGCCACGGCGGGGCGTTCGCCCTGCGCCGGCAATTCACGCAATACACAGGCCGATACGGTCCCGGCCGGTTGCAGGCCGGGCAGTTTGACATTCGGCAAGGCAGGCATGGTACTGAGCGTTTCGATTGCCTTATCCTGGGCCTGCTCCAGTGCCAGCGCATCATCGAAACCCAGCGGACGGAAACGGATGCGGTCGCCCGGCTTCACCTGCCCGACTTTCCACAATTCGGCACGGGCAATCGTGGCCGGACACACAAACCCACCCAGGCTGGGGCCGTCGCGCGTCAGAATCACCGGCATATCACCAGTGAAGTTAATGCTGCCGATCGCATACTCGCAATCGTGAATATTGGACGGATGCAAACCGGCTTCGCCGCCATCGCTGCGCGTCCAGCTGGGCTTGGGACCATTCAGACGAATACCCAGGCGGTTGGAGTTGTAATGCACTTCCCAGGCGGTGGAAAAAAACATGGCGATCGCATCGTCGGTAAAGAAATCCGGCGCGCCGTGCGGGCCATACAGCACGCCAATTTCCCAATCCTGACTGTATTCGGGTATCAGTCCGGCAGGCGCTACCGACGCCGCATAACAGGGTGCCGGCGTCGTGCACGCCGGCAATTCAGGTCGGCTGATTGCCAGCATGTCGCCGGCCCTGAGCGGTCGGCCGCCATGGCCGCCAAACTGCCCTAATGCAAAAGTCGAGCGACTGCCCAGATACACAGGCACATCCAGCCCGCCACGCACCGCAAAGTAGGTGCGGCATCCATTCAATGCTTTGCCGATCACCAGTTTCTGACCGCTCTTGACCTTGATTGCGTGCCAGAATTCGACCGGTTTTCCATCCAGTGTTGCTGCGGTGGGCGCACCACTCAATGCGATGATGGCTGCGCAATGAAATTTGAGTGTCGCACCCTGGATGGTGCATTCCAGTGCCGCCGCGTCGGGATGATTCCCGACAATACGATTAGCCAGCCGAAATGCATAATCGTCCATCGGCCCGGACGGCGGTACGCCGATATCCCAATAGCCGATGCGGCCCGGATAATCCTGTACTGTGGAATAAGTACCGCTCTCGATCACCTCGATCACCGACGGCTGAAAACGGAATCCTTCCAGTGCTGCGGTCGAGACCTTCCCGCTGACAAACACCGGAGAAGCGACCACCTGACGCAAATAATCCAAATTGGTGGCGATCCCGGCAATGCGCGTTGTATCGAGAGCCTCGATCAGTTTCGCCAGTGCCGCCTCACGATTGACGCCGTAAGCGATCAACTTGGCCAGCATCGGATCATAATGCGCGGAGACTTCGACCCCGGTGGACACCCAGGTATCCACACGGACGTCGTCAGGAAACACGACTTCAGTCAGCACACCCGGCGAAGGCTGAAAATTCTTTACCGGATCCTCGGCGTAGATGCGTACTTCGATGGCAGCACCCTGCGGCACGATAGGCACATCCAGATCAGGCGCTGCGCCGGCTGCTGTACTGACCATCCAGGCGATCAGATCAATGCCGGTGACCGCTTCGGTAATCGGGTGTTCCACCTGCAGTCGCGTGTTGACCTCCAGAAAATAGAATGCATCACGCGCTGCATCGTAAATGAATTCGATGGTTCCGGCAGAACGATAGTTGACTGCCTTGCCCAGCCTAACGGCGGCTTCCAGTAACAGGGTACGTGTGGCCGGCGGCAGGTTGGGTGCCGGCGTTTCTTCCACCACCTTCTGGTTGCGGCGCTGCAGCGAGCAATCACGTTCACCCAGTGCAGCCACCTTGCCTTGTCCATCACCGAAAATCTGCACTTCAACATGGCGTGCGTTTTCAACAAAGCGTTCCAGAAACACACTGCCATCGCTGAAGAAATTTTTCCCGAGGCGCTGCACCGTTTCAAATGCGTCTATCAGTTCGGCTTCATCGTTGCATCGGCTCAGGCCGATCCCGCCGCCGCCCGCCGTACTTTTGAGCATGACCGGATACCCCAAACGGGCTGCAGCCTGTGTGGCTTCAGCCAGATCAGCGAGCAGACCGGTTCCCGGCGTGAGGGAGACGCCCGCCGCACCGGCAATTTCACGCGCAGTATGCTTGAGACCGAACTGACGCATCTGTTCAGGGGTGGGCCCGACAAACACCAGTCCTGCTGCCTCGCACGCCTCGGCAAAATCGGCATTCTCGGACAGAAATCCGTAGCCGGGAATAATCGCCTGTGCCCCGCTTGCCCGAGCGGCCTCGATAATTTTGTCGCCGCACAGATAGCTCTCAGCCGGACTGTTTCCGCCCAGTTCAACCGCCTCATCGGCATCGACCACATGGCGTGCATTCCGGTCGGCATCGGAATAAACCGCGATGCTGCGCACGCCCATTTTTTTCAGTGTGCGAATGGTACGGACAGCGATTTCGCCCCGATTGGCAACTAATACGGTATGAAACATGGCAACCTCGATTAATTATTCAATTGCGCCAGAAATGCACGCCAGCCGCCCAGCGCCGTAATTTCAGTCGCACCTTGCAATGCCCACGGCTCACAGATAAATCCTTTGACGATGCTGCCATCCTGCAGCTCCAGGCTCCCGATTCCCAATGGCGCAGGCACTTCTGCGACAAATGCACCAAACCCGCCAGATGGAACGTCCCAGACTTCCACTTCGATCAGGCTGCCGTGTTGCGCATCGCGTACCAACCCGGGTTTGGGCGGTGTGGTGTTGGGCAACGCATACAGACGATAGCAGGCTGCCGTCTGCGTACACTCAACGAATCGTGCATGGCGAGTCGTGAGCTGATGATTCAGCGGCATGCCGGTCAAATGCGCGCCGACCACGGCAAGCCGAATATATCCCGGTGCCGGGGCGAGCGATTGTGCAGGCACGGAGTGTTCAGCGGGTAGATCTCGCCCCGTTGCGCCCAAGGTCCAGGGAGCATGGCGCTGCCAGCGCTGGGCGAACTCCAGCAGAGCATGATCGCGCCATGCCGGGGCAATCAGCGTCACACCAAACGGCAGGCCATCGCTACGCCAGCCGGCAGGCAATGCCAGCGCGGCGCAATCGCCCAGATTGACGAAATTGGTATAAATTCCCAACTGGCTGTTGACGGTGATGGGCGCTGCCGCTACTGCATCGAGTGTCGGCAGGGTGGGTGTGCTGGGCACCAGCAGTGCATCAAAATTCGCCAGCACTTCATCCAGCACACGTTTGAGCTCGGCGCGGCGATACTCGGCCTTGAACGTATCGACCGCATTGTAGCGGCCCGCCCGTTCGATAATGTCGCGCACTACCGGATGCATGTCTGCCGCGTGGTCAGTCATGAATTCGGCAATGGCTGCATAACGCTCGGCAACCCAGGGGCCATCGTAGAGCAAAGCCGCCAGCGCCTGCATTGGGCTAAAATCGATCGGCTCCAGTATCACACCGAGCTCGCGCATTCGCGCCAGGGCTGCCTGATACGCTGCGGCCTGCACCTCATCA
>JBDSHM010000580.1:0-3481 GCA_039918495.1 Sulfuriferula sp.
TTAGAATTTGGTGAAAAACCGTCTGAGGCAGATTTAGAAAAATTTATGCCTCAACTTCCATCAAATTTGCCAGAAAGCTATATTAATTTCCTTAATAAATACAATGGTGCGAATGGCGATTTACCAATTCAACCACTTTATTTTCAACTTTGGCATATTGAAGAACTAATTCAAGCGAATCAAGAAGCAGAAATTCAGCAATATCTTCCAAACTATTTTGGAATCGGCGGAAACGGCGGCGGAGAATTAATAGCAATCAATCTGGAAAATCAGAAGGTTTTTGCAATTCCCTTCATTGGATTGGAAGAAAAAGACTCAATCCATGAATTACGTATTACTCCAGCGCGTTATTCTTGAGGTGAAAACCTGTTCAGCCATGAGTCTGTCCGATCCATTTAATGCCTAAGGTTTCACATGCTTAACAGATTGCGCGAATTATGACTTATCCGAATTCATCTCTAGCCGTTATGTGGAGCCCGATATGGCAGTAGCAAAAACAACAACTGCGCTCAAAAAAGAGGTGCCCTACGTATGGGAGGGCGTGGACAAGAAGGGTAAAAAAGTCAAAGGCGAAATGAATGCTGGCGGCGAGGCTTTTGTGAATGCAACCTTGCGCCGTCAGGGTATTGCTGTCACCAAGGTTAAAAAGCGCAGTGGTTTGGGGCGTGGTAAAAAAATCTCTGAGAAAGATGTCGCTTTATTTACACGTCAGCTGGCCACAATGATGAAATCGGGTGTGCCGCTGTTGCAATCATTTGATATTGTGTCGCGCGGCCATGCCAATCCAGCGGTACAAAAACTTCTGATCGATATTAAAAGCAGTATTGAAACCGGTAGTAGCATGAGCCAGGCATTTGCCAAACATCCTTTGTATTTTGATCAGCTCTATATCAACTTGGTGAATGCGGGTGAGCAGGCCGGTATTCTGGATGCGGTGCTTGACCGCTTGGCTACTTACAAAGAAAAAATTATCGCGATCAAAGGCAAGATCAAGTCCGCGCTATTTTATCCAACGGCTGTGCTGGTAGTGGCGTTCGTCATCACCGCTGTCATTATGTTGTTCGTGGTGCCGGCGTTTAAAGAGTTATTTAGTAGTTTTGGCGCCGATCTGCCGGGGCCTACGCTAGTTTTGATGGGCATTTCAGATTTTTTCGTAGCCTACTGGTGGTTGATATTTAGTGTAATAGGAGGTGGATTCTGGTTCTTTTTCTATACTTGGAAGCGCTCCAGAAAAATGCAGGCGGTCATGGATCGCATTATGCTCAAACTACCGATTTTCGGTCCGTTGATTGAGAAAGCAGCGATTGCTCGCTGGACGCGTACTTTGTCCACCATGTTTGCCGCAGGTGTGCCATTGGTAGAAGCATTAACGTCCGTTGCAGGAGCAGCCGGCAACCAGGTGTTTTATGAGGCAACTCAAAAAATCAAAGCTGAGGTGAGTACCGGTACCAGTCTGACTGTGGCGATGCAAAACAGTGGCATTTTCCCCAATATGGTGCAGCAGATGGTTTCTATCGGGGAAGAATCGGGTGCGCTTGATTCAATGCTGGATAAGGTAGCGGATTTTTTCGAGCGCGAGGTAGACGACGCGGTAGAGGCGCTCTCCAGTTTGATGGAACCGATAATTATGGTGGTATTGGGTACACTAATTGGCGGCATGGTTATCGCCATGTATTTACCTATTTTCAAAATGGGCGCTGTGGTCGGTTAACTCCAGACTTCGCCATTTCAGGAGCCAATGGCTTTGTTTTCGTCTTTTACTGTGTTATTGGACGCTGATCCACAATTATTTGCCATACTCTGCGGCGTACTGGGTTTGTTGATTGGCAGTTTCCTGAATGTAGTCATCCATCGTCTCCCGAAAATCATGGAGCGCGACTGGCGTGTCCAATGTGCAGCGCTACAGGGTGATGATGAAACCGTAGACACACCTTACAACCTGATGGTGCCGCGTTCGGCCTGTACTAGTTGTGGTCGTTTGATAGGTGCGTTGGAAAACATTCCTGTGCTGAGTTATGCCTGGTTGCACGGCAAGTGCGCAGGCTGTGACGCGCATATCAGTCTGCGTTATCCGCTAGTAGAAGCGCTTACCGCGCTATTGTCGGCATTCACAGCGTGGCATTTCGGTTTTGGCTGGGCTGCTGCCGGTGCTTTGCTGCTGGTATGGGCCTTGGTTGCCTTAACCTTTATTGATTGCGATACTCAGCTTTTACCCGACGACATTACCTTGCCTCTATTGTGGTTAGGATTGTTGTTTAATCTCAATGACGTATTCGTTCCACTTGACCAGGCAGTCGTCGGCGCCATCATGGGCTACATGGTGCTATGGAGTATTTACTGGCTTTTCAAACTGGTAACCGGTAAAGAAGGTATGGGTTATGGCGATTTCAAATTGCTTGCCGCCATTGGTGCCTGGCTGGGTTGGAAAATGTTGCCTCTGGTTATTCTGCTGTCATCCTTTATTGGCGCTTTGGTTGGTATTGCGTTGATTGTGCTGGCACGGCGGGGACGTTCCGTGCCAATCCCATTTGGTCCCTATCTGGCAGGTGGCGGACTGGTTGCCCTGATTTGGGGACAGCCTATCTTACAGGCCTATTTGGCTGGATTTTAGACGTGGCTTGGTGCGTAGGACTGACCGGCGGTATCGGGTCCGGTAAAACCAGCGTAAGCCGCCTATTCGCTGAACTGGGTGCAGGGGTGGTTGATACCGATGAAATTTCATATGCCCTGACTGCTCCAGACGGTGAGGCGATGCCTGCCATCAGACGCGAGTTCGGTGACGAATTCATTGTGCCTGATGGTGCGCTCAATCGTGCGACCATGCGCAGGCTTGTTTTTGCAGACGGTGCGGCCAAAACACATCTTGAAGCAATTCTTCACCCGATGATAAGGGCGCGCGCGCTGTCGGCAGTTGAGCAATCTGACACACCCTATGTGATGCTGGTAGTGCCATTGCTATTTGAATCCGGTAACTATCGAGCAGTGGTCAAACGAGTACTGGTAGTGGATTGCGATGAGCAATTGCAAGTGATACGCACGATGCAACGCGCAGCGCTGAGTGAGGGGCAGGTGCGGACTATCATGTCACACCAGCTGTCACGCGAGGAGCGATTGGCCAAAGCAGACGATATTATTGCCAATAATGGTGGCTTGGATGATTTGCGTCAGCAAGTCATGGCGTTGCATCAAACCTATCTTGAACATGCAAAAAGCTAAGCAGGCATCTCATTTTTTGCTTGAATAATGTTTGCCAACTCAATATTTATCAGTCAGAATCGGCTTTAAAATACTTCAAAGACACAGGTTTGTATGTATTGCCCCCTCGTTCATAGCTTAGAGGCGTGCTGGTCGTGAGTTTTTCCATTTTTCTTTTTGATTTTTTCCGGATGCTGCGGTGATTTGTTACGAATATCCTCTGAGCGAGCGAGTACGCACCCTGTTGCGACTGGAGGATATGTTCGACAAGGTGCGCTATTTCGCC
>JBDSHM010000581.1:0-3757 GCA_039918495.1 Sulfuriferula sp.
GCCTTACGAACTTGTCAGGACAATGCGCGCATCAATCCTGGTGCTGGGGCCATTGCTGGCACGTTTTGGCCAAGCTAAAGTATCGCTACCCGGTGGTTGCGCCATTGGGTCGCGCCCGGTTGACCTACATATCAAAGGTTTGCAGGCGATGGGCGCTGAAATCCACATCGAGCACGGTTATATTCACGCCAAATCCAGCCGCCTGAAAGGCGCGCGCATTTTTATGGATACCGTTACCGTGACCGGTACCGAGAACCTGATGATGGCGGCTACTTTGGCTGATGGCGTGACCATTCTGGAAAATTCGGCGCGTGAACCTGAAGTGGTGGATCTGGCCAATTGCCTGATTGCGATGGGGGCAAAAATAGAAGGCGCAGGCAGCGATGTCATCGTGATCGAAGGTGTGGAAAAACTGCACGGTGCAACCCATAGAATCATGCCGGATCGCATTGAAACCGGAACCTATCTGGTAGCGGCCGCAATTACTCAGGGACGAGTTCGGGTGCTGAATACGCGCGCCGATATTATCGAATCGGTGCTGGATAAGTTACGCGAATCCGGTGCTGATATTGATGTGGGCCACGATTGGATCAGCTTGGAAATGCATCATCGTCCCAAGGCAGTCAATCTTAAAACGGCACCATACCCTGCATTTCCAACTGATATGCAGGCGCAGTTCATGGCACTCAATTGCATTGCGGAAGGGGTCGGTACGGTTACAGAAACCATATTCGAGAATCGCTTCATGCATGTCCAGGAAATGCAGCGTCTGGGTGCTGATATCTCCGTGGAGGGTAATACTGCTCTGGTGCGCGGTGTGGACCGACTGGAAGGCGCAGTGGTCATGGCGACTGATCTGCGTGCTTCGGCGTCATTGGTGCTGGCGGCACTGGTTGCTGAGGGTGAAACTACCATTGAACGCATTTATCATATCGACCGTGGCTATGAATGCATCGAGGAAAAATTTGCCCAATTGGGTGCACGCATTCGCCGCGTAAAATGACCTGAGGTATCCATGATTACCATTGCTCTATCCAAAGGCCGTATCTTTCTGGAAACTTTGCCGCTGCTCGAAGCTGCGGGAATCACGCCGCGCGAAGATCCGGAAAAGTCACGCAAACTGATTATTGCCACTAATCGGCCTGATGTACGCCTCATTATCATTCGCGCTACAGATGTGCCCACTTATGTGCAATATGGCGCAGCGGACATGGGCGTGGCGGGCAAGGATGTATTGATCGAACATGGCGGCGAGGGAATGTATCAGCCGCTGGATCTGAATATTGCACGTTGCAAGATGATGGTCGCCGCTCATCCGGCTTTCGACTACGAACAGGCCGTGCACCAGGGCGCGCGTCTGCGTGTGGCCACCAAATATCTGAAAACCGCGCGCGCATACTTTGCCGGTAAAGGCGTGCATGTTGATCTCATCAAGCTGTATGGCTCGATGGAGCTGGCACCACTGGTCAAGCTTGCCGATGTTATCGTCGACCTGGTGAGCAGCGGCAGCACGCTCAAGGCGAATGGCCTGGTTGCCGTGGAAGAAATTATGGATATCAGTTCGCGTCTGGTGGTCAACCAGGCCTCACTCAAATTGAAGCACGCAGAAATCCAGCCGGTACTGGACAGCATCGCTTCGGCCGTCAAGACGGATTGACACCCGTTGTCGGCACCGCCCGTCAACCTGCCAGCTGATTCATCCATCCAGCGCATCCTGATTATCAAATGGAGCGCGTTAGGTGACTTGGTGATGGCCAGCGCGTTGTTTGAGGACATCCATCAGGCATTTCCCCATGCCGAGCTGCATTTAAATACGCTCCCAGCCAATCAGAAACTGTTTGCCGCAGATACGCGTTTTGCCAAAATCATTGCGCTGGATACACGAGCAAAATCCGGAAAATTGGCCGCTATGCTGCATTGGCTGCATGCTATACGGGCCGGTCGCTACGATATGGTGATCGATTTGCAGACCAATGACCGCAGCCGTTTTTTGCTCGGTGCGTTGCAACTTACCGGCAGAGGCATTCGTTATCGCATCGGGAACCATGGTTTCTGGCCATACACGACAGGTCCTGACGATCTCCCCCGAAATATCAACCCGGTGCTGCGTATGCACACCGCCCTGAATCTTGCCGGTATTCCCACGCCGACACGCCATCCAGTGTTGACGGTGCCTGAGAGAAATCGTAAACGAGTGCAGCAGTTGCTGGACCAACACGGTATTGCCAACGACGACTATGTGCTGCTGTTTCCCGGCTGTCATCCACGCGGTTACCTCAAACGCTGGGGTGAGCAAAATTACGCTGAATTAGGACGCCTGCTTTTGGAAAAGGCCTTGATCAAGCATGTGGTCATCGCTGGTGGTCCGGATGAAATCGGGTTGGGAGATACCATTGCCCATCATATTGGCACGGCAGCGGTGAATATGTGCGGCGCTACCGAAATGCTGGATATTATTCCATTAGCCGAGCACGCCCGGTATATCGTGGGCAACGACACGGGCACTTCGCATCTGGCCGCCTGTAGCGAACGCCCGCAAGTAGTGATTTGCGGCCCTACCGATCCCAGCCGTGTCAAACCGCTGGGCGACCAGGTCGTCGCCATCCAGGCTGATTTACCCTGCCGCAACTGCTATCGCAAGCATTGCACACATCATTCGTGCATGCGCGAGGTGCATCCGCTGCAAGTGTTGGCACTCCTGACGCAATCGCCGGAGCAGACTATCGTTCGCGTGCCGGCCAAGATCCTTGGGGCGTTTCCGATGCCTGAGCCACAGCGGATACTGTTCATTACGCTCAGCAATATTGGCGACGCGGTAATGACGACACCGGTGCTGGTCGCATTGCGTGCGCTTTATCCGCAGGCGCGTTTCGACATTGTGGCCGATGCACGCTCGGCAGCCTTGTTCGAACACTTCGATGCGCTGGACGACATCATTCTCAAACATAAAAATGCGCACTGGCGCGATAAACTGAATTTCGTCAGGCAATTGCGCAAAAAACGCTATGATCTCATTGTTGATTTGCGTACCGATGGCCTTGGCTGGTTACTGCGTGCCAAACGGCGTTTGCATAAAGTCAAAAACCATCCGTCCGAACGCCATAGCGTAATACGCCATTTCATGGCGATTGAACCGCTGGTTGGGCATATCCAGCCGCCGCCCGCACGATTGTGGATCAGTCCAGCTATCCATGCACAAGTGGCTGCCTGGCTGCAACACTTGCCCGGCAAGCGCTGGCTGGCATTGGGACCGGGCGCAAACTGGGAAGGCAAGATATGGCCTGCCCAGTGCTTTGCTGAATTGATATCGTATTGTGCCAATCAGTTTGATGCGGTCATTTTTCTGGGCAGCTCTGCCGACAGTACACGCGTCGCAGAAATTGTTCCCACCCTATCCCTGCCTTGTCTTGACCTGACCGGCAAGAGCAGCCTGCTCGAGGCTGCCGCCGTGTTGCAACGCACTATGGTGTTCGTGGGAAATGATTCCGGGTTGGGCCACCTGGCCAGTGCCGTAGGCACGCCCACGTTGACTGTATTCGGGCCCGGCGAGCCTCTCCGCTATCATCCTTGGGGCGAGCGCGCACACTGGCTGACTTCACCCGCCAATGATCTTGCCCAGCTTGATGTGGCAAAGGTAGCAGAGCAATTGAACGCGCTATTTACTTTGCCATGAATATCCAGGTCCTACACAAAAAGCGGATGCGTTCAATGAAAATGGCGCGAGAGCAGTACGGTCAATTGCCCGCAATACACCCAA
>JBDSHM010000582.1:0-4994 GCA_039918495.1 Sulfuriferula sp.
ACCCAGACTCAATCCGGAAAACAGACTCGCCGCTGCGCGCGCCAAACTGATGCGCAGATCAATGCTTTTCAAAACCTGCTGCGCTTCGGCACGTACCACCGGACTTGCCTCATTGTATTGGCCATTGTTCTGGACAAGCATGTTAGCCAGTTTGTGACGCATTTCCAGATTGTTGCTTGCGCCAAGTATCTTGACCGCAGCCAGACGCTCGGCTTCATCGGGACTACTGATCTGAAGACTGGCCTGAGCCAGCAGCAAATCTTCACGGATTTCCTTGTTGATTTCGGTCTTCAGAGCTTGTTGTATCAGCGGCAGCTGCTCGGGACGCGGATCCTGCTTCACATTTCGCGCTGCGTTGAGCCGAATCTCAAGCTTCGGGGAAAAGAGCCTGAATGCAGACAGCGCGCCTTCAACTGCCCCTCTGAGCCGGTTATTCACAGTGATGGATTCAGCGCTATCCGGTACCGGACCCAGTGGCTGCAATGTCGCTGCGTCGATCGCCTGATCATTCCGCACAATCAGCAAACGGCCGTGATCCTGATACAGCGAATCATCCGTCATGGCGCTGAGTACGGCTTGCGCTTCCGGGCTGGGATGACTGGTCAGGTATTTCACCACGGCCACTTTGGCATCATTGTCATCGGCGGCCAGCTTGCTCAGCTGGCTTGCATCAAGTGCAGCGTGTGCAGGCCAACTCAACAAGGCGAGCAGAACACAACACAGGTAGATGGCACTACGTGTCATACACAAACTTTCGGATTGGATGCCGCGAGAACGGATTCTCGCGGGGAGCATTGCGTGGTATCACCCACACTCGATTACAACTTTTGTTTGCCCTCATTGCCCGCAATGTACGGACTCCATGGCTGTGCACGGATGGTTGTGGGTGTTTTCCACACCACATTGAATTGCCCGTCTCCACGAATTTCACCGATCATGACAGGCTTGTGCAGATGGTGATTGGTTTTGTCCATTTCCAGCGTAAATCCGGACGGTGCCTTGAACGTCTGCCCCGACATGGCAATGCGAACTTTGTCGACCATGTCCGAATGGGCTTTTTCGACTGCCTGTTTCCACATATGGATGCCCACATAGGTCGCTTCCATCGGGTCGTCGGTGACCGGGAAATCCTTCAGGCCCTTCTTCTTGACGTAATCCTTCCACATCTTGACGAAGGCCGTATTGGCCGGCGATTTAACCGACTCAAAGTAGTTCCAGGCAGCCAGATGCCCGACCAGCGGTTTGGTGTCCATGCCCGCCAGTTCCTGTTCTGCGACCGAGAAAGCCATGACTGGCACATCCGTTGCCTTCAGTCCCTGGTTGCCGAGCTCCTTGTAGAACGGCACATTGGAATCGCCATTGATGGTGGAGATCACCGTGGTCTTGCCGCCGCCGGCAAATTTCTTGATGTTGGCCACAATGGTCTGGTAATCGCTGTGACCGAATGGGGTGTATACCTCGGCAATATCAGCCTCTTTCACACCTTTTGATTTGAGGAATGCGCGCAGGATTTTATTGGTGGTACGCGGATAGACATAGTCTGTGCCGAGCAGGAAGAAGCGCTTGGCGCCGCCGCCATCCTTGCTCATCAGGTATTCCACCGCCGGAATGGCCTGCTGGTTAGGCGCTGCGCCAGTGTAGAACACGTTCTGGGACAACTCTTCGCCTTCGTACTGCACCGGATAAAACAGCAGCCCGTTGAGTTCCTCGAATACCGGCAACACGGATTTGCGCGATACCGAAGTCCAGCAACCGAACACGACGGCAACTTTATCCTTGGTAAGCAACTGACGCGCCTTTTCTGCAAACAGCGGCCAGTTGGAGGCCGGATCAACCACCACCGGTTCAATCATGCGACCCATCACACCGCCGCTGGCATTGATCTGCTCAAAGGTCATCAGCGCCACATCCTTGAGTGCACTCTCCGAGATCGCCATGGTGCCGGATAGCGAATGCAGTACACCAACCTTGATTGGGGATTTGTCGGCCGCAAATGCGAAGCGATTTCCTGCCAGCATTGTGCCTGCCGTGATCGCACCCATGGTGCCTAAAAACTTGCGACGTTGATTGTCCATCCTGTTATCTCCTTAAAGTTGGCAACTTGGTTTTTACTGCACCGCATACACAGCGTCTGTGGACGTTTTAATACCCTCGCCTTGATGGTCCTGAGTTATGCTGCCAACCAAATAGCAAGTAGGGTGCCAACCTCAATTTAATTCATATTTTTCATTCAACCTATTGAATAATATTATTTTTATTTAAGATCTTGATTATTGTGAACACTACGGAAGACAACCATAACGCCCATCAATGATGCATCCAATGACAGGCTCGCACCAATGTAGTGCTACGTTGTATACAACGAAGGATGATATGTTAACGAGGCAAAACAGGATGAGGCAGAGGTAACGCGGATTGATGCAGGAGTGAATAAACGCGCGGAAGATTAAGTACACGCGGTAAATTCAGGGCATCTGACATTCATCATTGATGGGTAAATTTGCTGTATTTCGGTAATAGCAACTCCTAGCCACTGAATGTGTAGCTCTAGCAAGAGATGTCGTTAAGCATAGGCAAATCGAATGTTCGCTAATCGGCTTAGGCTGATATTTAGGCTCTAAGTCTGGATACATCTGTTCTGAAAGCTTAAGCAACCCTGAAGGGCCAGGTATTGTTTGGTTAGCCTTACTGCTAGCAGCCAATATCCATTTTCGATCAAATATTTCTGCTTTGCTTTATTTAGCTCGGTGGGTGATAGTTTGGATGACCTTCTGTCTGTTCGCCTCGTGCATTTGCCCAAAAAAAATTTGCATAAAAACGATACACCCCTGCCACGTCTTTGGGATCACAGGCTGTCGCCAGAACGAGGGAGAGAAGAAGCCGAATAAGCTCCAAATTATCTTCGTAAAAGGATTCGATTTCTTGATCAGTCGCATCGGCCGTTGTGGTTGTGGCGATTGTTTGTGCTATTTGTCGATGCGCGAGGCGCTTGTGCCGCAGGGCCTTTAGTTTCTCGAATACAGCGTATCCTGCCCCACCTTCGGAATATTTTTGAACCAGTTTCACGACTGTGTCCAGCTCCGGCTGCAGGGTTTGTCTCACAGCGTCTGTTAAGTCCGCTGATGGAAATCTCATGTCGGCTGCACGTTTGGCGACTATGGCATCGAAGAATTCTTTGTCACGCAGTTTGTACGCAATAGCGGTCATTCGAAGTGCTTCTTTATTTGTGTCCCAAAGTCTCATCAACGCAAGCAACATTTCACGTCGGAGAGACAACCGCACGATCTGAAAGGAATGTGTCGCAAAGGAATGGCCCATCCGCTTGTGCAAGTCTTCGTCGTATGCAGTTGGTTTCCACGTCTCATGGAATATGACGGCCATATCAATTTCTTCCTGGGCGGCCTTCACCGCTTCTTTCATTCTCTCCATTTCATCATCGAAATTCATGCTTGAAATACTTTCTGTATGCATTGCGCTCGGCTTAGATGACACTTCATCAAATCGAAGATGAACGATCGCTTCGTATCAAGAGCAGATGCTTGGGGAACGGGGAAGGGCTGTCAGCTTGATTAATGAAAAACGCCGCTGCTCTTGTGCATTTTTGCTGTTAATAGTGAGGCGGCCTTTCACTCTCAACCGTTCTATTCTCATTAACTGACTCCGCCAGCGACGAGATGTGGCTTGCAAGCGCTTCACAGGTTGTTTCCAGCTGTTCCAGCTTTTTTTGCTGCTGATAAATTATTTTGTTCAATTCTTCGATCAGGTCTTCCTGGAAGACGATTTTTGTTTCGATTCTTTCTAAACGTTCTTCATTCATGGGGCGGTCCTGAAAGTTCGGCGGCTGGCGAACAAGGCTGTCATTCTAGCGCGGGGCTGGAATATATGGATAAAGTGGTGGCAAGTCCGCTTCCCTGCCCATCGCAGAAGTCCCATGAGTTGTAGTTAAAATCAACGATAGACGACAATTTTCAGTTATGGCGGAAGGCCAAACGTCGCTTCATCGACCCATAGCGGCCAGAAGTCTGTCTATAGTCGGTGTTTCTTGTGAGTCGATCTGAGCCATTCAAATCACAAATCGATTAAATCCAATTAACAGCGACTCTGATATCAGTCAGGCAGTTTCAGGTGCAATTGCTTTTGCGTAGTCATACAACGCTGCCAATATCGTTTCGCCGCGCTCGTCAGTGGTTTCTGCCAGGGTATCGATTTCGTTGAATAGCTTTTCCAGCGTGCGTGCGCCGCTTGCGCCTTCGAACAGGCGTGCGGCGCAGTGGTCGTGCCAGCGCTGCGCTTCGCTTTCGTTTAATGTTGCGGGGAAATTGCGCGCACGGTAACGGAACAGCATCTCTTCCAGACGCGGGTCGTCGAAGCTAGCCTGATCCTGGGCCAGTTGTTCAGGCGTCAGCTTAAGCAGCCGATTAAGCACGCGGCGGTCGTTGTTGCCGACAAAGCCACCATACAAATCCGCGTCCACATCCACTGCACCCGCTGCCGGACGCTGGAATACCTCGCACCAGATGGCTCGCATATCTGGCGCATTGGCAAAGCGGCTGGCGTATTGCAGGCCGGCCGCGATATCCATGCCCCAACGCTCGGCCATGGCCGGTGTCAGCGTATTGAGATTGTTGATGACGACAGGCGATTTGTTGAGATGGATGGTCTTGATCGGCAACCGACTCACGCCTTCAGGCAAGGCTGCAGCTGGCGTGAACATGCGGGTACGGATACTGGCAGCATCAAGCTCGAACAGCTCGGCGGGGTCGAACGTCAAGTCCCAGACAATGACTTCATTTTTGTTGGTGGGGTGTTGCGCCAGCGGCCACGCCAGCATCAGGCAACCGCGCTCTCCCGGCACCATGCCGGACACATGTAGGAACGGACGCGGCGCATGCAGGCTGATCTGTTCGGCCACCGCGTCTTTTTTATGCAGCGTGAAACAAAAATCAAACAGGCGCGGCTGGTGTTGGCGGATCAGCTGCGCCAAAGCAATGGTG
>JBDSHM010000583.1:0-1800 GCA_039918495.1 Sulfuriferula sp.
ATCCTTCTAAAAGCTCAATACCAAATTTGCTGCGCCATATTTCGCGCACCGACTCTGCCAGTTTCTCAGCCCCGGCCACCACAACACGTAGGCTGTGAAAATCTTCCACAGAGGCATATTTTGCGTAATTTCCAAAAAATGTACTGGTACCAAACAGCACCGTGGATCCACGCTCGCGTATCATTTCAGGTATTTGTTTGTAATGCAGTGGCGTGGTATAGAGCATGTTGGACACGCCGGTAAGCAACGGCAGCAACACGCCCGCCGTCAATCCGAAAGAATGAAATATCGGCAACGCATTGAAGAATTTTTCATCGGCAGAAAAATCGATCGCGGCGCAAATTTGATCCACATTGGCAAGCAGCGCACGGTTGGACAGCACCACCCCTTTCGGCCTGCCTTCCGATCCCGAGGTAAATAATATGACCGCCTGACTGTCTGCGTTGCCAGGACTGGTGGCACGTGCCGGAAAGCGCATCGCATAACCCATCAGCCAGGCTTTATCCAGCCAGCCAAATTGGGCACGCATGTCTTCCAGATAAACCAAACGCACCTGCTCGCCCAGCATTGCAGCCTGCTGTTCGAGTCCGGCGGTCTTGAGAAATTGCCGCGAGGTGATCACGGTTTTAACTTGTGCAGCAACACAAGCATCTAGCAGATTTTGTACGCCTGCCGTGTAATTGAGCATGGCAGGCACACGTCGGTATGCATTCATGCCCAGCACCAGACATACGGTACTGGCAAGGTTGGGCATCAGTACGCCGACATGTTCATCCGGGACGGTGATTCTAGTTACCAGCCGTCCCAGCGCCAGTGAAATTTTGAGCAATTCACCGTAGCTATAGCTTGGCTGGCGAACGTCCTCCAGCGCCTGACGCTCTCGACCAAATCGCGTTAGCGTATCGAGAAAACGGGTATAGAGACTTTCTGTTATGCCCGGCTCGACAAATTTAACCTGGGCAGCGGCTCCCATCAGAACGGAATATCGTCTTCCATATCGTCAAAGCTCGAACCACTGGATTTACTCGCCGGGCTACTTGATGAGGCCGGACGTGCAGCAGCGGGACGACGGCTCTCTCCACTATCGCCATCCATACTCGCTGAACCACTCCGGCTACCCAGCATCTGCATTTTGTCAGCCACTATTTCGGTGGTGTAACGTTCCTGACCTTCCTTGTCAGTCCACTTGCGCGTCTGGATACGGCCTTCTACATATACCTGACTGCCCTTTTTCAGATACTGACCGACCACTTCCGCAGTTTTGCCGAAAAAAGAGACGCGATGCCATTCGGTTTTTTCCTGTTTTTCGCCGTTTTTGTCTTTCCAGTTTTCAGTGGTAGCCAAAGTCACATTGGCAATTGCATCTCCACTAGGCGCATAGCGCACCTCCGGATCCTTACCCAGATTTCCCACCAGAATTACTTTATTTACCGATGCCATTATGCTGTCTCCCCTATCAAATTAAGTGCGCCCTGCTCATCCCAACCATGCAGCGCAACTTTCAGTATGGCTACACCTTCTTCAGCAATCACGGCGGCTTCGACTACACCGGATAAGGCGCCGAGATGGCGGGTAAGCTGGCTGGCCCGGTTGGTATCCATAGGCCCGACGTGGAACATACGGGTTTTCACTGCCGGTGGAGTACGCATCCCTGCTGCAGCCACCAGCCAAATCAGCATCAGGCCAGAACTGAACATGAACACCGCGGAAAAACCATAGTGCTGCGATAGCCAGCCACCCACAGCGCCACCAAAAAACAGTCCAAGAGACTGCGAAGTATTATACACCCCCATCGCAGTA
>JBDSHM010000584.1:0-3906 GCA_039918495.1 Sulfuriferula sp.
GATTGCAATACTGACAAAAGCGAGTAACAGCACTACGGTGTAAATGACATATCCGCCTGGATTCATTTTCTTCTCCTTCACTGCTTGAATATTGTTCGCGTTCATGACGCGGGGCTTTGCCCTTAAAGTTCAGCAGCTTTCGTGCCAGATATCTAAGTGATTGAAGATGCATATAAAGATCGTTTTTTTGAAGGCGAGTCGGTGGATATGCACCAGGACCTGAAAAGGTCAGGCTGATATCGCACCAGAATGGTTTGTACTGAAGGATCGTTTTCTACCCATAGTGACGTAAGCGCCATGTCAGCTTAAGCGCGCAAAATTATATTCGGACCGTGTTTTATTTAGCTGATCGGAAATAACCTGAATTAGTCGCGTTGCGATTAATTCAACTATGCGATATCCAAAACATGGATAAGGGGAGACATTGAAATCACTAACCGTAGCAGGTGTATTCGTCCTTGCAAGCCTCTCCGGGTGTGCCGTGGTCACGCCTCCCGTCCAACCCACGCAGCCAAACACTGCGTCAGCGCAAAAGTCTTTTGCAGAAACCGTATATTGGCAAAATGTCAGAAGCTATATGTATGGTATTGAAAGTATAGAGGGTCGGTCTCTGCGCCAGGTTCGTGTTGAGCAGGAAATCAGGGCAATGAAAAAAGCCGGAAAACCGGTTCCATTGCCGACAGGGTCGTGTATGGCCATTGTGACCATCACCCGGGAAGGTGTGATTGAAGCGGTTCATCCGGGCCAGTGTGCGAGCGATGAACTGGCGAATACGGTACGTACCGCTATCCTCCGCACTTCTCCACTACCGCCGCCACCTGTTTTGGGCAATGCTATCAAGAGTAATCTCACGATTGTTGTGTCGGCCCCGGTCGCTACACCCGGCGTGAACGGAAACTGATGGTAGGAACCGCATAATAAAAAGATGCGCCTGTTAGCGAATTGACTGGAAAAGAATGTTGGTTTTTCTCAGTCGTCCGGATTCGCAGGTGGTTTGATGCCGTATTTTTCCACCCGGTAGCGCAGGGTTTCGCGCGTGGTACCGAGCGCACGCGCGGCGGCTGTGACATTGTAGGCGCAGCGTGACAAGGTGGTTTGGATGATGTGGCGATCCATATCGTCGAGCGCCATGCTGCCATCCAGTGGCAGACACAACAGATTTCCATTGGCCTGCGATGTTGAGGGGGTTGATGTGGTTCGGGCAGGTGTGAGTTGCAGCCATTCCTCTTGCAGTATCTCAATGTCATTCGGCGTCAGCAGTACGGCGCGCTCAATGGCATTGCGCAGTTCGCGAATATTACCGGGCCAGTCATGCTGTTCAAGCAGCAGCCAGGTGCTGTCGCGGATATGACGTATTTTCTTGCCGGCCTTGAGATTAAATTCGGTGACAAAGCGTTGCACCAGCGCACGAATGTCTTCACGACGCTGGCGCAGCGGTGGCAGTTCAAGACGGAACACCGACAGGCGATGATAGAAATCTTCGCGGAAACGCTGCGCGGCGACGGCTTCGACCAGATTCTGATTGGTGGCCGCGATAAGCTGTACATCCAGCGTAATTTCGCGGTCGCCCCCCACGCGGCGGATAACCCGGTCTTCGATGGCCTTGAGCAGCTTGGCTTGCATATCGGGCGCCAGTTCACCCACCTCATCCAGAAACAGGGTGCCGCCATCCGCCTGTTCGAATAAACCGCGCCGCCGGGTTTTGGCACCGGTAAATGCACCGGGTTCGTGGCCGAATAACTCGGATTCGATCAGTTCGTGCGGGAGTGCGGCGCAATTGACCTCTATCAATGGTGCACAGGCGCGGGTTCCGCCATGATGCAGGATGCGTGCCGCCAAGCCTTTTCCGGTTCCGGTTTCACCATGGATGAGTAGGGCGGAATAAGGCACACCGATTAGCCGGGTGAGCATCTGGCGTGCATTACTGGAAGCGGTGCTGTTACCGCTGAAATTGTCCACGCTGTAACGCTGTGCGGCAACTGCGGAGTGTTCCGCGATGCGTCGCTGGGCACGTCCGCTGCGCGTGGCGGCAGCGATAATAAGATCGAGACGCGCCAGATCGCAAGGCTTGGTCAGAAAATCCAGGGCACCCAGTTTCAGCGCGCGTACCGAATCCGGCACCGTGCCGTAGCCGGTCAGGAATAGCCACTCCCCAGCCAGGTTTTTCTGGCGTACGGATTCAAGCAGGTCCAAACCATTACCATCCGGAAGACTCATGTCGGAGAGCACGATCAGCGGTGACAGACTCTCGCTGAACAGCAGCGTCTCCGCTTCGGCAATGGTGCGTACCCAGCTGACCTCCCAGCCTTCACGGCGGAAATGGCGCTGCAGTTCAGTGCCGAGCAGGGTTTCGTCTTCAATAATAAGGAGGCTATCAGGCATGGGCGGTACAAGGCAGGTAGAGGGTGACGCGCGCGCCACCGGCGGGTGGATTATCCAGGGTAAGGCGTCCGCCCAGATCGTTTACAAAACGGCGTGTGATAGCAAGCCCGAGTCCGGTCCCGGATTCGTGATCGCTGATAAATAGGCGCGGGCCGTGACTGAGCAGTGTATCGGAAAACCCCCCGCCGCTGTCCGTGATGCTGATTTCGATATGGTCTTCAGCGGGTTTGGCGGCAAGGATGATGTTGCCGGTTTTTTCGCCGATGGATTTGCTCGCGTTGAGTATCAGATTGAGCAATGCCTGACGCAGGCCATCGTCTGTAATCATGCAGTGTAAATTGTCGGGAACCTCGATTATCAGTGCGATATTGGGTGGCAGCAGGTAATGGACAAGATGTGCCAGTGTGTTGCACAGCTCTGCCAGATTTACGTCGCGGGCTGCTTCAGGGCGGTGTCGCGCCTGATCCAGCAAACCGTTAAGCAGCCGCGTGATGCGGTTGATTTCATCGAGGATCATATCCAGGCGATCAGCATGATCAACCGATTCTGTCTCGCGGCGCAAATTGGTCAATGCCAGCTGAATACCAGATAGCGGATTGCGTAATTCGTGCGCGATGCTGGCGGCAACTTCACCCACGCTGGCCAGTTTTTCGGCCTGTGCCAGATGCTGCTGTTGAGTGAGCAAGGTGGTGCTCGCAGCGCGTACCTGTTGTTCCAGCAAAGTCTCGCGGTTTTGGTGTTCGACTTCAAGTTCGGCCAGACGGCTGACCAGATGGTTGTAACGCAACAGCAGTGGCTTGATCATCGGGTCGGCGTGAGTAATGGGTGCGCTGGCATAGTCCTGCTGCGACAGGCGTTGCATCAGCCAGCTCAGGTCGCGTAACGGTAACTGCACGCGACGGCGCAGCAGGTAAAGGATAGCGAACGCCAGGAGCGGGACTGCTACGACCAGTGTCAGTGCGAGATTGAATTCAAAGTGCGCGGTATGCTTTACATCGCTGATCAACGTCGCATGGGCATTGGTTTCCCGGGTAATGCGTTCATGAATTTGCGCTAATGCAGAAAGTAGCGTGTCGTGGCTGGCGTTATTACTTGCCAGCAATTGCCTTAACCGGCTCAGAACGGCAGGCGTATCGACTGCGCGTGAGTGATCTGCAGTAATAATGTCCGACAACTGTTCATCCAGTACCTTCCGGACACTTGCCGGAAGGGGTGCTTGCGGATTCACCAAACGCAAATAATCGTGTTCGATGTGCATGGAGAGTGTCTGCAGCGCGAGGATGTTCTGCATGTGCTGTTGTACTGTGTCGATGCGGGTTTCGGCGCGCCACGCAGTCAGCGTCATCAGGGTCAGGGTGAGGATCACGGCGCTACCCAGTATGATCGCAGGCAGGCGAAATGGACGCAGGATCAGAGTGTTCGACATAGGGCGGGCAGGCGTATCGTCATGTCCGCTATTCAAACTGGTTTCTCTGGGGTAGGCAAGCCGCATGCAATCAACTTTGGCCAATCAGGATGCCTAAG
>JBDSHM010000585.1:0-2656 GCA_039918495.1 Sulfuriferula sp.
CCCGCAAATTGCACCTGAATTTTTTCAACACTCAATCAGATGGATTAAACCGTGCGCCTGCTTGCCCTGAAAATCGACGTCGACACCTACCGCGGCACGCGTGAAGGGGTACCGCAGCTGATGCGCATGCTGCAAGCCCATCAGGCTGGCGCTACCTTTCTGTTCAGTCTCGGACCCGATCACACCGGGCGCGCGCTGCGCCGGGCGTTTCGCCCCGGTTTCATGAAAAAAGTGTCGCGCACGTCGGTGCTGGAACACTACGGACTGAAAACCCTGCTCTACGGCACGCTGCTGCCCGGGCCGGATATCGGCCGCCGTTGCGCTGACATATTGCGCAGCGTGCGCGATGCCGGTTACGAGACCGGGATTCATACCTTTGACCACATCAAATGGCAGGATTATGTCGCGGGCAAGGATGCAGTCTGGACGCAGCGTGAAATGGCCCGCGCGATGCAGCGTTACACCGAAATCTTCGGCCAGCCGGCCGCCACCCACGGCGCAGCCGGCTGGCAGATGAACGACAGCGCCTTCGAGGAGGAACGCTTGTGGGGCATGGCGTATTGTTCCGATACGCGCGGCACCCATCCTTTCATTCCGCTGCTGGCGAATGGTCAAACCAGCTGCCCGCAACTACCCACTACGCTGCCCACGCTGGATGAATTGATCGGTGTCGGCGGCGTGGATACCGGCAACGTGGCCGAGGCCGTGCTGGCCATGACCGCAGCCGACACGCCTGCCGGGCACGTGTATACGCTGCATGCCGAACTTGAGGGCATGAAACTCTCGCCCGTATTCGAACGCCTGCTTACCGGCTGGCAACGCCAGGGCTACACGCTGGTTTCGATGGCGGATTATTTTGCTGCGCAGGATGTCGCTGCCCTGCCGCGCGCCCGTGTCATACCGGGTGAAATCGCCGGACGTTCGGGCACGCTTGCCATGCAGATTTAGCATCAATGAATCCGCATCTCACGACACGGCGCGATCTGCCGGTCACCCTGCCCTGGTTTCTCCTGCTCGTCGTCGCCTGGTTGCTGCCCGGCCTGATCGGGCACGACCCATGGAAACAGGACGAAACCTATGTTTTTGCCATCATCTATCACATGCTGCAAGGCGGCAACTGGGTGGTGCCGATGCTGGCGGGCGAACCCTTCATGGAAAAACCGCCGCTGTACTACTGGGTGGGCGCCGGGCTGGCGCGAACATTTTCAGCCTGGCTGCCATTGCACGACGGCGCTCGCCTCGCCAGCGGATTGTTTAGCGCCATCACGCTGATTTCAACCGGGCTGGCGGCACGCCACTGGTGGGGCAAGGGGCAGGGACGCCTGGCCGCACTGGTATTGATCGCCTGCTTTGGCCTGCTGTATGAAAGCCACAGCATGATTACCGACGTACCCATGCTGACCGGATTTGCGTTGGCCAGTTACGGCTTTGCGTTGAGTCGTGAGCGTGCCTGGCCCGGCGGCATATGGCTGGGCACCGGCGTAGGGGTGGGGTTTCTTGCCAAAGGCCTGCTGGTGCCCGGCGTCATCGGCGTGACCGCATTGCTGCTGCCCGTGCTGTTCGGCACCTGGCGGCTGCGAGTTTACGCACGCAGCCTGGGCATCGCGCTGCTCGCCGCGCTGCCGTGGCTGCTGATCTGGCCGATCGTTTTGTATGATCGTGCACCGCATCTGTTTTATGTGTGGTTCTGGCTGAACAATGTGGGGCGCTTTCTGGGTTTCTCCGTTCCGGAACTTGGCGCCGGCAACGAACCCTGGTTCTGGCCCAAAACCTTGCCGTGGTTTGCATTTCCGGCACTGCCGCTGGCGCTGTACACGCTGTGGCGGCAACGTCTGCGCATTGCCGTCAGCCCGCCACTGCAGTTCGGGCTGGTGGCGTTTGCGGTTTATCTCGCCATTTTGCTGGTCTCGGCTTCGGCGCGCACGGCCTACGGTCTGCCTATGCTGGTGGCGCTGGCTGTGCTGGCAGTCCCCTCGGTGAACGCGCTGCCGAATCGCTGGAATCGTTACGGCGATACGGCCGCACGCCTGCTGTTTACTGCCACCGCAACCTTGTTGTGGACGGTATGGATCATCATGATGGCGACCGGCCATGCGCCCCACTGGCATTTTCTCACCCGCGTACTGCCGGCCGATTATCACATGGAGTTCAACCCACTGACCTTTGCGCTGGCGCTGGCGTCGACTCTGGCGTATTTCGCATTGTGGCGCTGGCTGCCGCGTCTGGCGGCACGCGCGGTGGTCAGCATGGTCACCGGCATCACCCTCGGCTGGTTGCTGTTTTCCATGTTATGGCTGCCGTGGGTGGATGAAGCCAAAAGCTATCGCAGCGTGTTTGTATCGATGCAACCCTATCTGCCGGTACAACGCGACTGCGTGGAAAGTTTCGGCCTGGGCGAATCCGAACGCGGCATGCTGCATTATTTTTCCAATGTGCTGACCCTGCGCCGTGAAATTCACCCCGCCGTTCAATGCCACGTATTGCTGGTGGAAGGTTCGGCAGACCATCCACCCAGCCCGAAGAAACCGGGCTGGCGCCAGGTATGGCAGGGGGAACGACCCGGCGATAACCAGGAACACTTCTGGCTATTCGTGCGCTGACCCAGCCATTTATTTGTTGCGCATTGCCCGTGCCAGCGCATCTGCCATGGCACCGC
>JBDSHM010000586.1:0-4695 GCA_039918495.1 Sulfuriferula sp.
TAGGGGAATGGAAGGATTTTTTTGGCTTGCATCCGGTTGCTGGCGGCAGCCATTTCCATGAAAAACTACTGGGCCTGCTTTCCGCTTTTCCTGGCCTGAGCATACCCACGACCTTACTTGCGTTAATCGGATTGGCGATTTGTGTTATCGCTCCGCGCTATGTACGGCGCGTGCCAGCCCCCTTAATTGCAATGCTCACCATCACATTCATTCAGGCTTTTGTTCAGTTCGACGGTGTCGCCACCATTGGTTCGGCGTTTGGGGGCATACCGCGTGCACTACCCGAATTTCACTGGCCCGAAATCAGCTTTGCCCGCCTCGTTGAATTAATCGGCCCGGCCTTCACCATCGCCTTGCTCGGCGCTATCGAATCGCTGCTCTCCGCTGTGGTCGCTGATGGCATGACCGGCAATCGCAGTGATTCCAATCAGGAATTGATCGGCCAGGGTGCCTCCAATATCCTGTCGCCGCTGTTTGGCGGCTTCGCGGCGACAGGCGCAATTGCACGCACCGCCACCAACATCCGCAATGGCGGCAATAGTCCGCTGGCGGGTATCATTCACGCCGCCACTTTAGTCCTGATCGTATTGGTACTGGCGCCATGGGCAGCATATATCCCGCTTGCCGCCCTCGCTGCGATCCTCTTTGTGGTGGCGTGGAACATGAGCGAAGCACACCATTTCTTCGACATTCTTGCTCATGCGCCAAATAATGATAAATTCTTGCTGCTGATCACTTTTAGTCTAACGGTGTTTACCGATCTGGTAATCGCAGTCAATGTGGGTGTACTGCTGGCTTCTTTACTGTTCATGAAGCGCATGACCGAATCAGTCAAAATTGAAGGCGCCAGTGATGAGGATCTGATCGCCTTCTGTCCAGTCGGCATTCCCGTAGGCGTACAAATTTATTCCATCGATGGCCCTTTTTTCTTCGGGGCAGCCGAAACTTTCGAGCGCAACATGGCCGCGCTACATCAAGATGTACAAGTGCTCATTATTCGCCTTGGGCGAGTGCCATTTATAGACGCGACCGGTATCTACGCGCTTAGGGCCACGATCAAGCTGTTTCAGAAGCGCGGGACGCGCGTCATACTATGCGAAGCCAATACGCTGGTTGCAAAAAAATTGCACAATATAGGTCTTGAAAAAATTCTTGCCGAGGAAAATATGGTGGCGGATCTTGCTGCCGCACTCAAACTGGCCGGGGACTAGCCTGCCATAGGCAACTCGTCTGGATGCCATCCCAGTACCGCCAGCAATACAAAAAAACCCAATATATATCCAACGGGTATAAACCAGCCCTGCTTAACCCACTGCCAGGTATTTTTCGCCTCGGGGAAGCCATTGCAGATAGCGACTCCGGCGGACGAGCCAAACCAGATCATCGAACCGCCATACCCCACCGCAAATGCCAGCACCCCCCAATCGTAGCCACCCTGCTTTAATGCCAGCGCGGTAAGCGGAATGTTGTCGAACAGTGCGCTGACAAAACCCAGGCCCAACGTTGTGTGCCAGCTGGGTAATGGTAATGAAGCAACCGGCATGAGGGAAGCTGCCAGCACCAATGCGATAAGAAACAGCGCACCCTTCCAGGCGCTTTTCGCTTCAGCCCATGGAATCGGATGGAACAAACCGCCGATCAACACGGCAATCCATGCGCCAAGTGCCGGAAAATCCACCAGCACATTGCCCGCCACCGCGCCGCCGATAATCAGCGCCGCTACCAGCACGCGCGTCAGGACTACGACACTTAAAATCCCGAGCTCCTCGACATCAAGATGCGCTGCTGGGCCTGGGTCAGCCTGGATCGGCTGATAACGATGCTGTGCACGACTGGCGAAAAAGCCTGTTATCAGGATTGCCACACCCGAGGCGATAAACGCATCTGTGACATGCACTGCGGGCACCCCGGCAATCCACATCATGGTCGTAGTTGTATCGCCAACGACCGAGCCTGCACCCCCTGCATTACTGGCCGTCACAATCGCGGCCAGATAGCCTATGCTTACCCGTCCATTGAATACCTTGCGTGCCACCACGCCGCCCAGAATAGCGGCAGCGATATTGTCGAGAAACGTTGACATGAACGCGACCAGTAACAGCAATACAAAACCGCCCTTCCAATCGTCCGGCAGAATGCGTGGCATCAGATCAGGCACCCCCGAATCTTCGAAATGTTTCGCCAATATGGCAAAACCCACCAGCAAGCCAAGCAGGTTCAGCACCAGCTTCCATTCGTGTAGAAAATGCATCGCCAGCGCGTAATCCTGTGCAAACCATTTATACGCGCTTATCGCCACCAAACCTGTCAGCGCAATGGGGAAACTATGCCGGTGAAAGAGCACCACGCCCAACAGCGTGAACGCGAACAGGATGAATTCAAGCGGAATGTTTGCGAACATGCGGGTACCTTGCCGATTAACGCTTCATTTATTTACTGGGTATGGACTGATACAAGAATGCATCGGCAAAAAACTCTGCGTCGGGCAGGCTATGTTGCAGGAAGGATTTATGCGCTGCATCTACCATGCCGGGTGCGCCGCAAGCATAGACTTGATAACCGGACAGATCAGGAAAATCTTGCAGAATGGCGTCGGCAACCAGCCCTGTGCGCCCAGGCCATCTGTCCTCTTCAGTCGGCTCGGACAACACCGGGATGAAAGTAAAATTGGGATATTCCTGCTGCCACTGGCCAGGCAGTTGCGGCATGTATAAATCTCGTAGCTGACGTGCGCCCCAGTACAACACCATTTCACGGTCAATGTGGTGGTGGAAAGCATGTTCAAGCATCGCCTTGACCGGAGCAAAGCCAGTACCCCCGGCCATGAAAATAATAGGCTTGCCACTATCTTCGCGCAGGAAGAAACTGCCCAACGGGCCTTCGAAACGAAGAATGTCCTTCTCTTTCATACCAGAGAAAATATGTTCCGAGAACTCACCACCCGGGATGTGACGTACATGCAATTGCAGGTAGTCGTCATTATGCGGTGCATTGGCAAGCGAGAAGCTGCGGCGCTTGCCATCTTTGAGCAGAATATCGATATATTGTCCGGCGAGAAATTGCAGACGCTCGTTGGCCGGCAGCTTGAGGTGCAATGCCATCACATCATGACCCAGCCGTTCCAGCTTGTGTATACGGCACGGCAGGGTTTTAATCTGGATATCCTTGGCAGCGCCGACTTCACGACACTCGATACTGATATCGCTAAGCGGACGTGCTACGCAGAACAGTGCCTTGCCTGCATCGATATCGGCATCGGACAGCGCGCCAGTCTGGTATTCTCCATAATCGATTTCACCCGACACCAGCGTGCCCTTACAACTGCCGCAAGCGCCATTCCGACAACCATAAGGCAGCATGTAGCCTTCGCGCAGCGCGGCTGCAAGTATGGTTTCATTGTCATCTGCTTGAACGATGTGCCCACTGGGCTGAATGGTAATCTGATAGGGCATGTACTTCCTTTAAAATACGCTCATGGCGAATATCCTGATTATTGGCTGTGGTGATGTAGGCTTGCGCACGGCACGGCGGTTGGCGCCCCGGCACCGCTTGTATGCGCTGGCTCGATCGCCGCAATCGGCACAACGCATGCGCGAAGCGGGTATTACCCCTATTCCCGGCGATCTCGACGACTATGCCAGTTTGGCGCGTTTGGCCGGCATCGCGGACTGGATATTGCACTTCGCTCCGCCAACCGCTCACGGCGAGTACGATATGCGCACGCGGCGGTTACTGTCGATACTGGGAAAAGGCCGAATTTTACCACGCCGATTGGTGTACATCAGCACCAGCGGTGTATATGGTGACTGCAAAGGTGAGGTCATTGATGAAACCCGGACGCCCGCTCCGCAGAATGAGCGCGCATTGCGCAGGCTTGATGCGGAGCAGCTGGTGCGTCAATGGGGGCGTCGCTGTGGGGTTGCCGTCAGCATACTGCGCGCTCCCGGAATTTATGCAGCGGAGCGGTTACCAATCGAACGACTGCAGCGCCGCGTGCCTGCATTATGTGCCGAAGATGACGTCTTCACCAATCACATCCATGCGGATGACCTGGCGCAAATTACGGTCAACGCATTATTTCGTGCTTGTGGTGGACGTATCTATCATGCCAGCGACGATCACCCCATGTATATGGGCGAATATTTTACCCGGGTTGCGACGACCTTTGGCCTGCCTGCACCGCCACGCATCACGCGCGCCGAGGCCGCGGCTACCTTACCCTCGAGCCGCCTGTCTTTCATGCGAGAATCCAGACAGCTTCTTAACCACCGCATCAAGCGCGAATTGCGCGTGCGTTTACGCTATGCGGATGTTGACGCTCTTTTAAAACGCGCCGTTCCACCTGGGGTTCATGACGAAGTTGCGTTTTGACTTCCTGCTTATTTTTTCAGACTGTCGCGGATTTCGCGCAATAACAGTATGTCTTCCGGTGGTGCTGCTGGCGCCGCAGTTGGTGCAGGTTTTTTCAGTTTGTTTATGGCGCGTACTGCTACAAAAATTGCCAGCGCAATAATCAGAAAATTAACGATGGCATTAATAAAAAGCCCGTATTTAATTAAAGGTGCGCCAGCCTTTTCTGCTAGTTCAAGGGTGGCATACGCTGTACTGCCAAGGTTAATGTAAAGCTCCTTGAAATCCACACCACCGACCAGTTGCCCAATAACAGGCATGACAATATCTTTGACCAAAGAATCG
>JBDSHM010000587.1:0-2638 GCA_039918495.1 Sulfuriferula sp.
AAGTACCAGGCACCGTCAACCGTGTCGCCATACATCACTGCGCCAGCAAGTTTGTTGTCCTGAATCACCAGTTTTTTGTAGACGCCCCCCACCGGGTCGGACATCAGAATTTCTTCATAGCCTTCGCCGCCAGTGAAATTGCCAGCCGAGAACAGATCGATGCCGGTGACCTTGAGTTTGGTCGAAGTGACCGAGCCGGTGTAGCGCCCGATACCGAACTCGGCCAGATGATTGGCGGCGACTTTGGCCATCTCGAACAGCGGCGCCACCAGCCCGTAAGCGGTGCCGCGGTGGTTGACGCATTCGCCCACGGCGTAGATGCGCGGATCGTAGGTTTGCATGGTGTCGTTCACTACAATGCCGCGATTGCAGTGGATGCCGGCTGATTCCGCCAGTGCGGTATTGGGGCGGATGCCCACGGCCATTACCACCAGATCGGCGGGCACGGTTTCGCCATCCTTGAATTTCACTGCGGCTACACGGCCGGATTCACCACTGACCAGTTCTGCCGTGTGCTTCCTCAACAGAAACTTCAGACCCTTGTCTTCCAGGCTTTTTTGCAGCAGTTTGGCGGAGGACTTGTCCAGCTGTCGCTCCATCAACCATTCATTGATATGCACCACGGACACATCCATGCCACGCAATTTCAGACCATTGGCAGCCTCCAGCCCGAGCAGGCCGCCGCCGATCACGACGGCGTGCTTGTGCACCCTGGCGGCATCGATCATGGCATCGGTATCGGCGATGTCACGATAGCCGATCACGCCGGGCAGATCATTGCCGGGAATGGGCAGAATAAACGGGTTGGAGCCGGTAGCGAGAATAAGCCGATCGTACTCTGCTGTCGTACCGTCGTCGGCAGTAACCAGCCGCTGTTTGCGGTCGATACGGGTCACTTTTTTGTTGAGATGGAGGGTGATGCCGTTATCGCGATACCAATCCACATCATTCAGCATGATGTCTTGAATGGTTTGCTCGCCGGCCAGTACCGGAGAAAGGAGAATGCGATTGTAGTTGGCGTGCGGCTCTGCACCGAATACCGTAATGTCATATAAATCGGGTGCCAGTTTCAGCAATTCTTCCAGGGTGCGCACACCCGCCATGCCGTTGCCTATCATGACCAGTTTCATTTTTTGCATTGCAATACACTCCAAGGGATAAGCTGATTTACGCTGCCTTGACGGCAATCTCTGTACAGGTTTCGATGTTGGCCAGGCTGGCGACTTCGCCAATCACCATAATGGCCGGACTACCAATGCCAGCCTGCTGGGTTGCGGCTTGCAAGTTTTCTAAACTGCTTATGATTTGGCGTTGTTCGGCCAGCGTGCCGTTTTGTATGACGGCTGCAGGCGTACTGCCGGACAAGCCCGCTTCCATGAGTTGTGCCACGATTTCCGGCATGTTTTTGATGCCCATATAAATCACCAGCGTGGTCCGTGCCGCAGCCAGTGCGGCCCAGTTCACGCTGTTGCCGTCGCGCGTGTGACCGGTGACGAAAGTCACGCCGGGCGCCCAGTCGCGATGTGTAACAGGAATGCCCAGCGTAGCGGGTGCGGCAATCCCGGAAGTGATGCCGCTGATGATTTCTACCGGAATCCCCGCTGCGCGCAGGGCTTCAATTTCCTCGCCGCCGCGCCCGAACATGAAAGGGTCACCACCCTTGAGCCGTGCAACCACCTTGCCGGTACGCGCTTCGTTGATCATCTGGCGATGAATAAAATCCTGAGGCGCGGACTGACAACCGCCGCGTTTGCCGACCTCGATAATCCGCGCGTCAATGCGGGCATGCGCCAGCACGGCACGGTTCACCAGATCGTCGACCAGAACCACATCTGCAGAATGCAGCAAACGCACTGCTTTTAATGTCATCAGTTCCGGGTCGCCGGGACCTGCGCCGATCAAATAGACTTTGCCTGTTTGCATGGTGTGCCTTCTTTTTAAAAACCAATCCATCACCATTAAAGCAATACTTGTGCCCAACTCTTAATAAGACTATAGGAGTATGTATTTATTAATTAATGTTGATTTTATCGGATCAAAAAAAGACGGGTTGTGCACCCATCGTGTGCACAAAAAAATCACCTGCACCATGATGGATACCAATCCGGCAATGAACAGCCATCAGCTACATTGGCTGGCGCGGCGGATGAGCTTCATCCCGCATAACCCACGCCTTGGCTGCGTCGTTTCAGAAACAGTATTAACCCCAAACGCTTTTAACGTATTTGCCAGACGCCAGCGCACTGCTTTCGATTTTCTGGATATGGGCTTCTTCCGGCCATAGCTTGAATAGATCGCGTAATTTGAGTGCGGCCACAATCAGCTTTTCCTGATCAGTATCCTCCGCGATCTCCAGCATTGCGCGGGCGTAACTCCAGTCGCCAACAAATTTTTCCATATTTAACCGTTGTGTCGTTTCGCGCCCGAACATGATTTTGAAATGCGCCAATGCAATTATTGTTTCCGTATCCGTGCTTTGCGGGTTCCTTGCGGGGTAGGGGATAAATTCAGGCAGCCGCCAGACTGGCGGTTTCCATAGCGACGATTGCCTTGGCTTGGTTCATGTCGGTGGTATAGCCTGCCCCATACAAACAGCAGGCAAGCTGGTTGACCATGGGCAGCGGGATGGCGTGCTGCC
>JBDSHM010000588.1:0-2238 GCA_039918495.1 Sulfuriferula sp.
CGCGCTACACCAAAGCGTTGGGCGAGTACTTCCCCCGAGTGAAATTCACCATCGGACAAAACACGCAACAGGGGACGCAATAATGGATTCAAAGCAGCATGCCGAATTGGATAGGCGCTGATTTTAACATGCTGGTTCAGTCATCCAGCAGTGCGCTGGGCAAGCCGTCTATGCTGGTCTGATTTTTTTCGCGCCAGTATTCCAGAAGCCCATTCGGCCCTTTTTTTTCTGCCCAGCGCGCCAGCGTGTCACGTTCGCCAGCATAAACATATTGCGGTACCGCATAGCCGCAGGATGTTTGTACCGACTCGATATCCAGTTCGATGATCTGGCGCTCTGCTGGTAATACGGGAAAGTGAGTGCGCAAGGCTGACCACTCGGTATCGCGCGGTTGCACAGCACGGCCTTGCCCATACAGTCGCAGGATCAATGGGTCGGCGTCGAAGCTGCAAAACATCAGCGTCATGCGCCCGTTTTCCAGCACATGTGCGGCCGTTTCATTGCCGCTGCCGGTGAGATCAAGATAGGCCACCCGGTTTGGGCCGAGTATGCGCAGACTGTCCATGCCTTTGGGTGAAGCATTGATACGCCCATCGACAGGCGTCGTGGCAGTAAAAAAAATGTGCTGGCGGCGAATAAAAAGCAGATGTTGTTCTGTGAGCGCCGGATAGAATTTAGCCATGAATTTTCCCTGTTTCCTTTTGTGGGGAACTAAGTTTTTGCATGTTGTGCCTGGAGAATGCGGGCAAGTGTCATCAGGTCGCGTGGGTCCAGGTCAGAAATCACCCAGTACACCATGCCCGCTTCATGCCAGTGAATCAGATGATAGCCTTGGATCGATTGTGTGTGGAGCGTACTTTGTCGTTCGTTGCTTGCCGGCCAGATGTAGACGTTGATCAGGTGCAGGCGATGGCGGTATACCAGTGCCGCAACCGAACGGTGATCAAGATAATCGAGCCTGCCGCCAACCAGCGGGAAGCCCAGATTGGTCAAATCCCTGACGGTGGGCGAGAAATCGAGCTTGCCGTCGAACCATGGCTTAACCGTATGCTGATCGGTAGAAATAACGTCGGCAATATGATTGACCATCAGCGAGCGTACATGGCTGGATAGCACCTCTTCGGCAAGCAGTTCGGTGGGTGATGGAGTGGATAGATAAAGACCTGCGCTCCATACCAGCACGACCAATGAAGCTAACAGGGTTCCGGCGTTAAACCAGTTCCATGATCCCCGGCGCCATGTGTGCCGTTTAGCTGGCGTGAAGGTTTCTTCATATTCCGGTAACGCCGCACTGATGCGGTTTCCGAGATCAGCCGGTGTCTGAAAATAAGTCGCATGCTGTTTGACTGCGTCGCGCAGTGCCGACTGGCTGGAAAAAGCGTTGCGACAGGCCACACAGCTTTGCAGGTGCTGGTCGATTTCGCTGGATTCAGACAAGCCCAGCTCCTGATCCAGGTGTGCCGGGAGTAGCTCAAGAGTTCGTTTGCAATTCATCACGTGACTCCTTGATTCATTCGCTCGAGGCTGGCTTGCAGCAGCTTGCGGCCGCGAGCCAGGCGAGACATGACCGTGCCGATTGGGATGCCCGCGATGTGGGAAATTTCCTTGTAGGACAACTCCTCCAGTTCTCTCAACACCAATACCTCGCGAAATTCTACGGGCAGTTGTGCCAGTGCCCGATCCAGCAGGCGTTTGTCGTCGTTGCGCGCCAGGATCGCCGCGGGATTGTTGTCCGGCTGATCGCATAACGTGGCCGAGTCAGCTTCGTTTAGATCGTGAAATTCATCATCGAAAAATGCGTTATGTACATGGTTGCGATTCTGCTGCAACCAGGTGTAGGTGGTATTTCTGACAATGGCAAGCAACCATGCCCGTGCATCGTTGCCGTGAAAGCCATCGAAGAACTTGAAAGCGCGCAGATAGGCCTCCTGCACAATATCTTGCGCATCCTGATCGCTGTGGGTCAGCCAGCGCGCCAGGTTGTAAGCGGCGTTCAGATGCGGCAATGCCATCTCTCCGAACCGCCGGGCTTTCATCGCTTCTGTCACCGTCATCCCATCATGTGGTTATACCGATTAGCGCGCCATTGTATTCCAGCACCCCTGTTAAATCTATTTGATTGCCGCGTATGCCTTGTCACGCGAGAAGTATTTTTATCGTGAGGGAATAAGTAAACGGAGTGAACGGTATTGCAAGTTGCAGGCGTTCGATCTCGATAACCACTTAGGAGGAAATAAT
>JBDSHM010000589.1:0-1584 GCA_039918495.1 Sulfuriferula sp.
GAGAGGTGCCGGCGCGCAGCCCAGGTAGTGACTGAGCACTGCGCGCAGCAGCACGCGCGAGGCACTGAAGCGCCGGGCATCGGCGCGATTGCCATAAGCCATTACTCGCTGGTGTTCACTGGCATCGAGTATCCCGGTCGGGACGTCGTGCGGAAGGGAGACGGCGATATACTCCGCCCCGTCTGTCAGCTTCGGCAGCTTTTCCGGGGTGAGTCCAAAATGAGCAAGCAACGTGACGCTATCGATCGTCAAGCCGCTTCCTTCTGGGCTGGGGCACCGATCCAATGGGTGTTTTCAGGCAGCGTTTCGCCTTTCATCATCAGTGACAGCGCGCCGAGGCTGGAACCGGGTTCCATCACGGTATCGTAGAGCACCACACCGCTCTCGCCCACTGTGCAATTATCGCCCACCCGCACATGGGACATTTTCATGATGCGGTCTTCAAACAAATGCGTTTGCAGCGACACATCGTGCGAAATGATGGCGTCATTGCCGATATGTACCAAGTCAAATTCGGTGAAAAAAGTACTGGCAATAAATGTCCGTTTGCCTACCTTGACCCCAAACAATCTCAATATCCATCCTGCGAAAGGCGTGCCCAGTAGCGGCGCCAGCAATAGCGGTGCTGCGGTATTTTCATATAAGCCGGTCACAAATTCGGAGCGGCGGACGAAGTGACTCCACAGCGGTGCAATACGCGGGCGATACGCGCCAACCATGAGCCATTTGACCGCCGCTGCGAACAGGGTAATGGTGACTACAACAGCAATGGATACCAGCGGCAGCAGCGCCAGCACGATGGGCAAATCGTAAGTGTTGTCGAGCCAGTCCTGGGCATGCAGCACCACGGCCACCGCGCCAAACGATAATGCGGCCGGCAGAATAATCCGCAACAGCTCATACACATAACGCATGGCTACCTGACGACGGCTGGGGCGATAGGTGTCTGTCTCACTAAACCCCTCCACAATTTGCCGGCGCGGCAAAAAGAAACTCGGCAAACCGACCCAGGCGCTACCGGCCGCCATGGCTTGGCGTGGTGGCGTGGATAAAACGCCGATCAGGCTGCCATCCGGTACGTTTGCACCCACTGGCAATGCTGCGGCATTGCCAATGAATGCGCGTGCACCGACGCGTACCGGTTGCAATGTCACAAGGCCATGATGCACGCGTGCAGCCCCTACTGAAACCTGATCGGCCAGAAACGTTTCCTCTCCAATTTCGAGCAGATCCGGGGTGATATTTGAAACCGTGGAAATCTCGGCACGCGCACCGATTTTGGCACCCAGCATGCGTAGGAACGGCGGCAGATAGAGGGTCGCGTACATCCCCTGGTTGAAAAGGAGGCTGGTTTCCGCAAGCTTGTCGACCAGCCATTTACGCAGATAAAAGGCGGATTCAACCGGATATACGCCCGGCTCCATCTTGGGCAGGATCAATCTTTTGAGTACCACCACCAGGGTCGACAATGTGATGACATAGAGCAATCCTGCCGGTAGCAATGCGGTGAGATAACCCGCAAGCCCGGCATGATGCGTCAGGAACATAATCAGGGCCAGCCCGGGCACAATCGCCAAGGCGGGT
>JBDSHM010000590.1:0-2217 GCA_039918495.1 Sulfuriferula sp.
CAGCATCCGCACGGAAACGCAATATGTTCAATGGATTAAGCGTTTCATACTGTTCCATGGCAAGCGTCATCCGCGCGAGATGGGGGCGGCAGAGGTCGAGGCGTTTTTGACGCATCTGGCGGTTGAAGGCAGTGTGGCTGCTTCGACGCAAAATCAGGCGTTGTCGGCCTTGTTGTTTTTGTATCGCGAGGTTCTGCAAATCGAGTTGCCGTGGTTGGACAACGTGGTGCGGGCCAAGCAGCCGCAGCGCTTGCCGGTAGTGTTGACGCAAAATGAGGTACGCGCGGTGCTGGATCGGATGTCCGGGGTATATGGGTTGATGGCGAGTATTTTGTATGGAACGGGAATGCGGTTGATGGAATGTGTACGGTTGCGGGTGAAGGATGTGGAATTTGAGCGCGGCGAGATTTTGATCCGGGATGGCAAGGGAGCGAAGGACCGGGTAACGATGTTGCCGGAGGCGCTAGTTTCTACCTTGTTGGGGCATCTGCGCCAGCGTCGTGCGTTGTTTGAAGATGATACGCGGCTGGGTAAGGCGGGGGTATATTTGCCAGATGCGCTGGAACGCAAATATCCCCATGCGTCTACGCAATGGGGCTGGCAGTATGTTTTTCCTTCGGGCAGTTTTTCGCATGATCCACGCAGCGGTGCGGAGCGGCGACACCATCTGGATGAGAAATTGCTACAGCGGGCGATGAAAAAAGCGGTGCAGGCTAGCGGCATGGCCAAGCCTGCCACACCCCACACTTTGCGTCATTCCTTTGCCACGCATTTATTGCAGTCAGGATATGACATCCGCACGGTGCAGGAACTGCTCGGGCATTCGGATGTTTCCACCACGATGATTTATACCCATGTGCTGAACCGGGGCGGGCGCGGCGTGGCCAGCCCGCTGGATGCGCTGTGACGGCCGTATTGCCGCCGGCAGTTTTTTTGATGGGACCAACCGCTTCCGGCAAGACCGGGTTGGCGGTGGAACTGGCCCAACGGTTGCCAGTGGAGATCATCAGTGTGGATTCGGCCCTGGTGTACCGAGATATGGATATTGGCACAGCCAAGCCGGATGCAGCCACGCTTGCGGCTGCGCCGCATCATTTGATTGATCTGATCGACCCGACCGAGGTGTATTCGGCAGCTCGATTTCGTGACGATGAGCTCATGTTGATGGCGGACATTACCGCGCGTGGGCGGGTGCCGCTACTGGTAGGGGGCACGATGCTGTATTTCAAGGCATTGCGCGATGGACTGACGCATTTGCCGCAGGCGGATGCGGGGTTGCGTGTAGCTATTGAGGCCGAAGCAGCCGCGCTGGGCTGGCCCGCACTGCATGCCGAATTGGCACGACTCGATCCGGAATCCGGGGCGCGCTTGTTACCGACTGATACGCAACGTATCCAGCGTGCGCTGGAAGTAGTGCGCCTGACCGGACGGCCAATGTCGGATTTTTGGCGTGCCGGACGCGAAGCGGGATTGCCTTATCGGCTGTTAGCGATTGCGCTGGTGCCCGCGGACCGCACACAATTGCATGAAAGGATTGCGCAGCGCTTTGATACCATGCTGGGCGATGGGCTGGTGGATGAGGTGCGGAACTTGCGCGAAAAATACACGCTGGATGCGGCCATGCCGTCCATGCGTTGCGTCGGTTACCGGCAGGTGTGGGAATACCTGGAATCTGAATATGGTCTGGATGAGATGCGCAACCGCAGCGTTTTTGCCACGCGCCAATTGGCCAAACGACAGTTGACGTGGTTACGCGGGATGGAGGAGATAGTCCGGATTGAGCCTTGTGCCAGCGATGTGGATCGGCAGGTCTTATCGATGGTCATTGCTGCAATCGGCAGTGAGTGCGCGCACCGCTTAAGCAGTAAATAACTGATGCAAACGCAGGGGTTTTCCGATTCCGTAGCCCTGTGCGTAATCAATACCGATTTCTCCGAGCTTGGCAAGAATGGCGTCGTTTTCAACATACTCTGCAATGGTGAAGAGGCCAAGTGAGTGGCCGACTTCATGCATGGATTTGACCATGGCAAGATCCGCTGGGTCCTTGAGCATGTCACGGACAAAAGCGCCGTCTATTTTCAGGTAATTTACTTTCAGGTTCTTCAGATAGGCGAAGGAAGAGTAACCGCTGCCGAAGTCATCCAATGAGAACCGGCAACCGTAGGCTTTGATTTTTTCGATGAAATCCTGCGCGGCATCGAGTCGTTCAATCGCTGC
>JBDSHM010000591.1:0-3010 GCA_039918495.1 Sulfuriferula sp.
GTGATGTGGGTGGTGTGCTTGATGAGATGATCAAACTTATCAAGGCCAGCAAGGAAAAGGCCGAGGCCAAGGCGATCAAAGCATGGTGGACGCAGATCGAATTGTGGCGCGCCAAGAATTGCCTCAATTACAATCGTGCCAGCCCCATTATCAAGCCCCAGTTTGTAGTGGAAAAATTGTGGGAAGTGACCGGCGGGGAGGCTTTTGTGACCACCGATGTGGGGCAGCATCAGATGTGGGCAGCACAGTATTATAAATTCGACCAGCCGCGTCGCTGGGTTACTTCCGGCGGCCTGGGCACGATGGGCTTCGGGCTACCTGCCGCCATGGGTGTTCAGCTCGCCCATCCGGGCGCCGATGTCGCTTGTGTGACGGGAGAATCCAGTATCCAGATGTGTATTCAGGAGTTGTCTACCTGCAAGCAATACCATCTGCCCCTGAAAATCGTGAATCTGAATAATCGTTACATGGGCATGGTACGCCAGTGGCAGGAATTTTTTTACGGAAATCGTTATGCAGAATCCTATATGGATTCGCTGCCGGATTTTGTTAAACTCGCCGAGGCGTACGGACACGTAGGCATGAAGATTGAAAAACCTGCTGATGTGGAGCCGGCTTTGCGCGAAGCATTCGCAATGAAGGAACGATTGGTGTTCATGGATTTCATCACCGATCAGACCGAGAACGTATTCCCCATGGTGCCAGGTGGTAAAGGTATCAGTGAAATGATTCTGGCTGAGGAGTTGTAACATGCGCCATATCATTGCACTGTTAATGGAAAATGAAGCGGGCGCTTTATCGCGTGTAGCAGGCTTGTTTTCCGCACGTGGCTACAATATTGAATCGCTGACTGTCGCGCCTACCGAGGACGCTACCTTGTCGCGCATGACCATTGTTACCCGCGGTTCGGAAGATGTGATTGAGCAGATTATCAAGCAGCTCAACAAGCTGATTGATGTGGTAAAAATTCTGGACCTGTCCGATGGTAGCCATATTGAACGCGAACTGATGCTGGTTAAGGTTCGTGCGTTCGGCAAGGATCGCGAAGAAATGAAGCGTATGGCGGATATTTTTCGCGGACGCATCATCGATGTAACTGAAAAAACCTACACGATTGAATTGACCGGACCGGGTTCCAAACTGGACGCTTTCATCGAGGCACTTGATCAGTCGGCCATTCTGGAAACGGTGCGTACCGGTGCTTCCGGCATCGGGCGCGGCGATCGTATTCTCAAAGTTTGATTTAATTTTAACAAGGAACATGCCATGAAAGTTTATTACGATAAAGACGCCGACCTTTCCCTGATCAAAAAGAAAAAGGTGGCCATTATTGGTTATGGTTCGCAAGGTCATGCGCATGCCAATAACCTGCAGGATTCCGGCGTCAAGGTGGTCGTAGGCCTGCGCAAGGACGGTGCATCCTGGAACAAAGCCAAAAAAGCCGGTCTGGCAGTGAAAGATGTTGCAGAAGCGGTCAAAGGCGCGGATGTGGTAATGATTCTGGTGCCGGATGAACAGCAGCCGGATGTGTATCGCAATGACATCGAGCCTAACCTGAAAAAAGGTGCGGTGCTGGCGTTCGCACATGGTTTCAATGTCCATTACGGCCAGGTTACTCCACGCAAGGATGTGGACGTCATCATGATCGCCCCAAAAGGCCCCGGCCATCTGGTGCGCTCTACCTATACACAGGGTGGTGGCGTGCCTTCGCTCATTGCCGTCCATCAGGATGTGTCCGGCAAGGCGCGCGACCTGGCGCTGTCATATGCAGCAGCTAACGGCGGTACCAAGGGCGGCGTGATCGAGACCTCATTCCGTGAAGAAACCGAAACCGACCTGTTCGGCGAGCAAGCTGTACTGTGTGGTGGTTGTGTAGAGCTGGTGAAAGCCGGTTTTGAAACCCTGACCGAAGCGGGGTACGCACCTGAAATGGCTTATTTTGAATGCCTGCATGAGCTCAAATTGATTGTCGACCTGATGTATGAGGGCGGTATCGCCAACATGAACTACTCCATTTCCAATAATGCCGAATATGGCGAGTATGTGACTGGCCCCAAGGTTATCGGCGATGTCGCACGCGTGGCCATGAAGCAGGCGCTGGCCAATATCCAGAATGGCGAATACGCCAAGAGCTTCATTCTTGAAAACAAGGCAGGTGCCGCAGGTATGCATGCCAAACGCCGCCAGAATGCGGAGCATCCGATCGAGATCGTGGGTGCCAAGCTGCGCGCCATGATGCCCTGGATTAGCAAAAACAAGCTGGTGGATCAAGCCAAGAACTAAACGGCAAGCCTGACCTGGAGGCACGGAAACGTCAAAGCATTGCCGTTCCGTGCCTTTATTCATTTATTAAACATGCCCAAAATTGAAAAATTACCCTCATCCCATTATTGCTCGTGAAGGCTGGCCATTTCTTGCCGCCGCTGCGTTAATTTCCATTGTTGTAAGCGTATTTGCAGGTTGGTTATGGGCATTGCCCCTGTGGATCATTACGCTCTTTATATTGCAGTTTTTTCGTGATCCGCCACGCGTTATCCCCCAAGGTGATAATCTGGTGCTGTGTCCGGCAGACGGCCGTGTAGTCAAAGTAGAACGGGTAACAGACCCCTATCTCAAACGTGAGGCATTGATGGTCAGCGTGTTCATGAATGTGTTCAACGTGCACTCGAACCGTAGTCCGGTGGATGGCACCATTAAAAAGGTATGGTACTTTTCGGGCAGTTTTCTGAATGCCGCATTGGAAAAAGCCTCTGTCGCCAATGAACGCAATGCCTTGTGGATTAAAACCAGATCCGGTCAGGATGTGACGTGTGTACAGATTGCCGGCCTGGTCGCGCGGCGCATCCTGTGTTACGTCAAGGCCAAAGATAAACTGACCCGAGGCCAACGTTATGGCTTTATCCGTTTTGGGTCGCGTGTGGATGTCTACCTGCCGCTGACTGCCCGAGTTAAAGTATCGTTAGGCGATAAGGTCAGTGCAAGCAGTGACGTACTGGCTGAGCTATAAAGC